>CAXBAL010000064.1:0-9457 GCA_963973475.1 uncultured Micavibrio sp. | reverse complement strand
GCGGCGCAGGGCGGAATTTCGGCCGCGCTGGCCAATATGGGCGAGGACGATTGGCGCTTTCATATGTATGACACGATTAAGGGCTCCGACTGGCTTGGCGATCAGGACGCGATTGAATATATGTGCCGCGAGGCCATTCCGGCGATTATCGAGCTGGAGCATTACGGCGTTCCCTTCTCTCGCACTGCGGCTGGTAAAATCTACCAGCGCGCCTTTGGCGGCATGACCACCCATTACGGCAAGGGCACGGCCCAGCGCACTTGCGCCGCCGCCGACCGTACAGGTCACGCAATTTTGCATACGCTCTACACGCAAGCCCTGAAAAACAAGGCCGAATTCTTCATCGAATATTTTGCGCTCGATCTAATTATGAGCGATGACGGCCAATGTCTAGGCGTGATGGCATGGAACCTGGATGATGGAAAAATTCACCGCTTCCGCGCCCATCAGACTATTCTGGCCACCGGCGGCTATGGCCGCGCTTATTTCTCCTGCACGAGCGCCCATACTTGTACGGGTGACGGCGGCGGCATGGTGGCGCGCGCGGGCATTCCGCTGCAAGACATGGAATTCACCCAGTTCCACCCCACCGGAATTTTCGGCGCGGGCTGTTTGATTACCGAAGGCGTGCGCGGCGAGGGCGGTTACCTGACCAACTCCGAAGGCGAGCGCTTTATGGAGCGTTACGCGCCAAGCGCCAAAGACCTCGCCTCCCGCGATGTTGTCTCGCGCTCCATGACCATCGAAATCCGCGAAGGCCGAGGCGTGGGCGAGAACAAAGACCACATCCACCTGAATCTGATGCATCTGGACGCCGATATTATCCACGCGCGTTTGCCGGGTATTGCCGAGAGCGCGCGCATCTTCGCCGGCGTGAATGTGGAAAAAGAACCCATCCCCGTTCTGCCGACCGTGCATTATAATATGGGCGGTATTCCGGCCAATTTCCGCTGTGAAGTTATCCACCCGACTGCCCAAGACCCGAACGCCGTTGTGCCGGGTTTGATGGCGATTGGCGAGGCGGCTTGTGTGTCCGTTCATGGCGCGAACCGTCTGGGCTCCAACTCTCTGCTTGATCTGGTCGTCTTTGGCCGCGCTGCCGCAATCCGCGCGGCAGAAACCGTACGCCCCGGCATGCCGCACCGCCCGTTTGGCGCGGATGATGGCACAAAAGCGCTTGCGCGTCTTGATCATTACCGCAACGCCAATGGCTCCACGCCGACATCAGAGCTGCGTATGAGCATGCAAAAAACCATGCAGGACCACGCCGCTGTGTTCCGCACGGGTGATGTTCTGAATGAGGGCGTGACCAAAATAGATCAGGTTTATGCGGGTAAAGGCGATCTCAAAGTCTCCGACCGTTCCATGATCTTCAACACCGATCTTGTGGAAACCCTAGAGCTCGACAACTTGCTTGATCAGGCCGTATGCTCCATGCATTCTGCTGCCAACCGTGAAGAATCCCGTGGTGCCCATGCGCGTGAGGATTTCCCCGACCGCAACGATGAAAAATGGATGAAGCACACCGTCAGCTGGATTGACGCGGCAGGCAAAGTCACAATCGGCTACCGCCCTGTTATCATGCAAACCCTTACCGATGAGGTTGAAGTCTTCCCGCCGAAGGCTCGCGTCTACTAAAAATGACGTAAACGCATATTTCGTCATTTCAGTATTTTATAAACAAAAAACCCCCTTCAAGATTCAAATCCTGAAGGGGGTTTGTTTTCGGTTCCATTTAACTTGTAGAAGAGAGTGGGGAGGAACCTTTTGGGGAAACTTAATTAGTAGGTCGGATTAGCCTGCGGGTGCGGCTCGTTATCCATTGGCACGCGTTTGGCCATACTTCTATTTAAATCGGAATCTCTCCAATATTTCGTACCTTGCAGCATCGCTTGTGCCATTAAACCTGTATCGGTCAGTTGGTAAATACGTACGCCAGGCAATACATTGGCGGACCCGCCGATAGAGTCACCTTTCTCACCGGCTTTGGCCGAAGCATCGGCGCTTCCGGTCAAATCAAGACCTGTTGTGATGAAATCTTGAAACGAAGAGGCATCATGAAAGACAAAAACAGTGTTCACATCTTTTGCACCAAGACCAATGCCGACACCGGCTTTGGCCATCTGCATATAAATATCCTGACCTGTTTCGGAATTATGCGCGACACCATGGCCGTAACCACCGCTCACCCACATAATGGCCAGCTCACCCGTAGAGAAAACCGCATAGCCTTTGGCGTCGGCAATTTCGCGGCGTGTATCGGGGCGCTCTTTATAGAGCTGCTCCAACACATCGGCCTCCATTTTCTGAATGGCGGCACGCTGCTCGGCTGGCGTATCGGCCTTTGCGCTAAACGGCAAAAGACAGATTACGGCCAGTAATACGGGAAGAAGTTTTTTCATAGGGTAAATCCTTGGTTAAACGAATTGTTACACATACCTAATGCGTACTCCCGTTATAAAGTTCCGTATCTTGTTTTGTTTAAAATATGAAGTCAGAGCGCTCGGCATATCGGTAGGTTTTTCTTGTATCTGCCTCGTAATTTATGTTATATGTTAATTAAATAATATGACGTATAAAAAAAGAATGCGGGCTAAATAGATAGTGTGAGTGAAAAAGGCGTCCCTTCCGGCGGGCAGTTAGCCAAAGAATATAAAGAAAGCGCTTATGTTGATCATCTTTTTCAACGTACAAGCAATTTTCTGCGCGAATCCGGTATAGAAATCGAGAGCGAACAGCTAGAGAGGGCCTTGCGCATTTCTCCTCTAGGGCGCGCGGTCGCGGAAATGCGCGAGCGCCTTTTGCAAGCCGAGCAAAAGAACGATATTGACGCCCTGACCGGAGTGCCGAACCGCGCAGGCTTTATCAGCGCCCTTTACGACTACCTTTCGGATGTGGATGAAAATACGGAAAACCAGACCGCGGTCGCTTTTATAGATCTGGATGGCTTTAAACAGGTAAATGATAAGTGCGGCCATGCTTGTGGCGACGATGCCTTGCAAAAGGTCGCGGCGCGCTTGCAAGAACATTTTGCACCCCTGCAAGGGGTTGTCGGGCGTTTTGGCGGGGACGAAATGGTTCTGTTTCTTCCTGTCGAACCCAATACCGAGCAGATCATTAAAGGCGAGATTCGTGCCGATATTGATCAGGCGCTGGACGGGCTGGTTTATTGGAAGGATTCAAAGCCTTACCCTGTCGGTGCCAGTATCGGCGTGTGCATTTTTGATTTTGAAACGTTGCAACGTAAAGGCGAGACTTTACGCGACCAGATCAGCTTTGTTCTGAAACAGGCCGATACCAATATGTATGAGGAAAAATGGGGGGATTATAATCCCGAGAGTGATAGTGATCCCATGACAGCGCCGAAAAACCAACGTCTGGAGGCTTTGCGCGTGAAATATATTCAGGAGCGAACACCGCTTTTACATTGGCCGGCTATAGATATTTAACGGGAAAGATCGCACAGCGATCAGCATGGATTGAACCAGTCCGCTTTTACAGGTATACACAGCGCTGAGCACGCCCTGTGCTTCCAGCACAAACCCAATAGTTTATTAAAATCGTTGATATTTTGCGGGGGTGTCATTGCGGCGGCCAGCCGAATTAAGCCGCACGAAGAATTCTGTGGCTATAAAATAAATGCAACATATGGAAAATGATCTGAGCGATGTCAAATACCTGAAATAACGCAGATTCCCCTTCACAAACGCGGAATTGTGGACTATTTTAATGAAGCAGGCTTATGGATCCATTGGGCTTGCAGGGGCGGGCGGTTGAAACGAACTGATAAAAAGGGTTTGATATCAATGACAAAGCCTCTATCTCATTAAAAAAACAACAAAACGAACTGAAGACAAAAGATGGCTGAATTTACACTTCCTAAAAATTCGAAAATTCAAAAGGGGAATTTTATTGATGCCTCTGATGGCGCGAAAACAGCGCGCAGCTTTAAAGTCTATCGTTATGATCCTGACACGGGCGAAAACCCGCGCTGGGATACCTATAAAATTGATCTGGCCAAATGCGGCCCCATGGTGCTTGATGCGCTGCTCTATATCAAAAATTCTGTTGATGCGACCCTGACATTGCGCCGCTCTTGCCGCGAGGGCATCTGCGGCTCTTGTGCCATGAATATCGGTGATGGGCGCGGCACCAACACGCTGGCCTGTACCAAGGCTATCGAAGATTACGATGGCGAGATTACCGTCTCTCCGCTGCCGCACATGCCTGTGGTTAAAGACCTCGTGCCTGATTTAACCCATGTTTATGCGCAGTACACGGCGATCGAGCCTTGGCTGAAAACTGACACCCCCGCCCCCAAGCGGGAGCGTTTGCAAACCGAAGCCGATGCCACCATCTTGAACGGCGCAGATGGGAATGGTCCTGCGGCCTGTATCTTGTGTTTCTGCTGTTCCACCAGTTGCCCGTCTTATTGGTGGAATGCCGACCGATTCTTAGGTCCGGCTGTCCTCTTGCAAGCCTATCGCTGGATTGCCGACAGCCGCGACGAAGCCACCGGTGAGCGCCTTGATCAGCTTGAAGACCCGTTCCGTCTTTACCGCTGTCACACCATCATGAATTGCACCAATACTTGTCCTAAAGGATTGAACCCTGCCAAGGCGATTGCCGAGATCAAAAAATTGATGGTTGCGCGCCGTTAATCGTTACACCCTGATTCTATTATATTTTTTGTACCTCCTTTGACTCTTTTGTCCAAATCAGAGACAATGGGGTAATTAAAAAAAAGATTATTAATAAGAGGGTGAAAGCAAATGACATTATCATGGGCGCAAATATCTGAAGATTCAGATCAAAAATACGCATTCAACGAAATCACAAATTTCTGCCATCAGTTCGAGTTGGAACCGTCCAGTTTTTTCGACCTAAGCCATGTCATGCTGGCCGTGGCAATTAATGCCATGGATTATGACGACCCCTGGGATCACAAGCGCGATCTGGCCGAAGACCCTATCCGTCCCCGCAAAATACGTTTGGCCAATTTTATGGACTTTACATATGAGTTCGCCGGAAAGCGCCTTGCGCTGGTGCGCGAGGGCGACCGCTATCTGGAGCAGAAAATCAAACATTATCAGACCGCCAAAAAAGAAATGCGCGTGCTGCAATCCTTCCGTGATGCCAATACGCTGAAAGAGCCGGATATCGAGAGCTTCATGAATGTTTTTGATGATCTGAAGGATCAGTTGTTAATGCAGGGCATTAACCGTACATCTTTATCCAAGGCTTTTCTGGATGCGGGTTTTGTGTTCGCTAAGCAAGCGCCGCTAGATGATTATATCTCGTTTTGCAGCTACATCAGTGCGACCTTGAACCCGGATTCGGAAGGTGAGGCGGAAGATGAATGTAATGCGGATCAGGAAAATTTCTGTAGCGATTCCGTTTTCCTGAATATGCAGGCGGCGTCTGCCAGTATTCATTAAGGCTGCTTAATAGCGCTCGAAATTAATCTGGGTTTCGCATCTGGCATTATACAGCTGCATGATATCATTTTTATCAATCATTACTATTTGCAGGCAGGCCGATTGCCCTTCAATCGGCACCTGCTGAACCGCGCCAGATTCGTCCGGTACACTCATATAACCGCTTTCACTGCCAATCGTTTCGACCGTGGCTTTGCGGCCATCTTTTGAAATTTTTATCGCCTTGATATCTATCTCGCTTTCATACTCTTGCAAAGTTTGCGCACCCGCGGCGACACTCTCCAGAAATTGTTTTTTATCCAGCTTCATCTCTGTCTGCTGCGGCGGATGACCGGGCATGTTATAGGTGATGGTGCTTTTAAACCGCGCATTGTCATGCAGGTGACGGTTGAGGAATTGCTGGGTTTGCGCCTGATCGCTTTGGCCTGCGCTTTTGTCCGACATATCTTGCAGGAAGTCGCGGATACCCATTTTATTCAGGCGGTTGGTTTCATGCGCTGCCAGCGCGCTCTGGGCAAGGCCAGCCGTAAAGACTGCGAGCAGAAGTGATGTCGAAAGCTTTTGCGCCATGGCAAGAATCTGTAATTTCATATTTATATGTCTGTTTTTTTGTGTGTTGTCCCTATGCGTCTTTTGCGCGGCAAAAGATCGTGCGTCCAAATAATAGTATGGCGCAGAAAGTATGAAAGCTTTGCTAAAATATGGAAAATATTAATTGCTATTTAGGCAATGTCTAATGCGATATCAAGCGCGGGCGCGCTATGGGTAAGTGCTCCGACAGAGATATAATGAACACCGCTCTCGGCGATGGCGCGCACGGTCTCAAGGTTTACGCCGCCCGAGGCCTCAATCGCCATGCGGCCGCCTACCATATCGACGCCTTTTTTCATCATTTTGGCATCCATATTGTCTAGCATGACAACGTCAGCATTGCCGTTATCAAGCACCTCTTGCAATTGCTCCAGCGTATCGACCTCGATCTCGATCTTGACCATATGTCCGGCCAGCATCTTGGCCTGATTGAGCGCCTGATCAATGCCGCCCGCAATAGCGATATGATTGTCTTTGATAAGGATGGCATCATCCAGCCCGAAACGGTGGTTGGCACCGCCGCCGATGGATACCGCATATTTCTGGAACATACGCAGGCCGGGAATGGTTTTGCGCGTATCGCAAATCTCCGCGCCTGTGCCTTTGATTTCCTCAACGTATTTGTGCGTCAGCGTTGCAATCCCGCTTAAATGCGTTAGAAAATTAAGCGCCACGCGCTCTGCTGTGAGCAAGGAGCGGGCAGGACCTGTAATCTCGGCAATCACTTCGCCTTCATCCAGCCACTCGCCGTCCTGTTTATGCACTGTCATATCAAAATCAATATCGGTGAGGGAAAAGGCCGAAAGCGCCAGCATCAATCCGGCCAATACGCCGCTCTGGCGCGCGCGGATTGTGGCGGTGGCGTGTTCACTCACGGGGATCAATGTTTCGGAGGTAATATCATGGCCATGGCCAAGATCTTCTTCCAGCGCCATGCGCACGATGCGCTCTATATGTAGGTTTGATAAATTCATAAGCGGCAGCCTAGCTCAATTCCAGCATGCGTTCAACGGCTTTGCGCGCGCGGGCGGCAATGGCGGGGTCGACCTCGATTTCGGGGCTTTCATCTTGCAGGCATTTCAGGATTTTCGGCAAGCTGATGCGCTTCATATGCGGGCACATCTGGCAGGTGCCGATCATCTCGACCGCCGGGTTATTCGCCGCGATATTATCGCTCATCGAACATTCGGTCATCAAAATCGCTTTGGCAGGCTGATTGGTTTTGATGTAATCATCCATCTGCGCGGTCGAGCCATCATAATCGGCCTCGGCCAGAACTTCCGGCGGGCATTCGGGGTGCGCCAGAATAACCGCGCCTGCATTTTGCGCGCGTAGATCGCGTACGTCCTGAGCGCTGAACCTTTCATGCACCATGCAGGTGCCATCCCAGATAATAATTTTCACATTGGTTTGCGCGGCGACATTTTGCGCCAGAAACTTGTCTGGCGTCATGATGACCGTGTCATGGCCTTGTCTGCCAAGCTCGTTAATAATCTTAACCGCATTGCCGGATGTGCAGCACACATCGCTCTCGGCCTTTACATCTGCGCTTGTGTTCACATAGGTCACAACAGGAATGCCCGGATATTGCGCTTTAAGTTTGCGGACGTCTTCGCCCGTGATGCTTTCGGCTAGTGAACAGCCAGCGGCCATATCTGGGATCAGGATTTTCTTTTCCGGGCAAAGAATTTTCGATGTCTCGGCCATGAAATGCACGCCGCACTGGACGATAATATCGGCTTTGGTCTTGGCCGCTTCCTGCGCTAGTTTCAGGGAATCGCCCATAATGTCGCCAACGCCGTAAAAGATGTCGGATGTCATATAATTATGCGCCAGAATAACGGCGTTCTTCTCGGCCTTGAGGCGGTTGATCTCATGGATGTAGGGCGCGAGCGTTTTCCAATGATCGGCGGAATATTGTTTGGCCAGCTTTTCGTAAAGCGGCGCGGTCGCTTCGGCGACTTCGGAGGTATATTCTAATGTCAGGGCTTGCATTTGCTCTCTTGCCGAAATGCGGCGCTTAGGGGTTTCCTATCACTCATGAAAGTATCTCTCATATCCGCCTTGTCAAGGTCAAGTGTAAAGCGCAATTTTCGTAATTTATGGCAGGGCGAGCCGATCATTCCACCATTGATTTTACGCGGTCAATCCTCTACTTCAGATATATGGCAGATTTATTTTTTGATGAACAGCAGGCCGCGCAGAATAAGAACCGCCCGATGGCGGATCGCCTGCGCCCCGAAGCACTGGGCGATGTGGTCGGGCAGGGGCATATTATCGGCGAAGGCGCGCCGCTGACCAAGATGATCGAGGGCGGGCGTTTGTCCTCCATTATCTTCTGGGGGCCGCCCGGATGTGGGAAAACCACGCTGGCGCGCATTCTGGCTAGCCATACCGATATGCATTTTGAACAGATCTCGGCGATATTCTCCGGCGTAGCGGATTTGCGCAAAGTCTTCGATTCCGCAAAAATCCGTGCGAAAAACGGGCAGGGTACCTTGTTGTTTGTGGATGAAATACACCGTTTCAATAAATCACAGCAAGATGCGTTTTTGCCGGTGATGGAGGACGGCACGATTACGTTGATCGGCGCCACTACAGAAAACCCGTCATTCGAGCTGAACGCCGCGCTGCTCTCCCGCGCGCAAGTGTTTGTGCTCAAGCGTTTAGACGATGACGCGCTGGAGGAATTGCTGAAACGTGCGGAAGCTGAAGCGGGCAGGGAACTGCCACTGGATGATAATGCCCGCACGACCTTAAAGGCTATTGCGGACGGGGACGGGCGCTATACGCTATCACTGGCGCAGCAGGTGCTGGCGCAAGGCGAAACGTTGGACGCCGAAGCGCTGCTGAACCTCGTCCAGCGCCGCGCTCCGCTTTATGATAAAGGCGATGAGGCGCATTATAATCTCATCTCCGCCTTTCATAAATCCTTGCGCGCCTCGGACGCGGACGCCGCCCTGTACTAGATGGCTCGCATGTTAGCGGGCGGGGAAGATCCTGAATATATCCTGCGCCGCATGCTCTGCGTGGCCTCGGAGGATATCTCGAATGCCGACCCGCAAGCATTGCAAGTCGCGCTGAATGCGTGGCAGGCTTATGAGCGCTTGGGGCTGCCCGAGGGCGAGTTGGCGATGGCGCAGGCCTGCACCTATCTGGCGACCGCGCCCAAATCAAATGCCAGCTATATGGCCTTTGGCGCGGCCAAGCGTATGGCGGGCGAGACCGGATCATTAATGCCGCCCATGCACGCGACCAACGCGCCGACCAAGCTGATGAAGGATCAAGGGTATCATCAGGGTTATATATACGATCATGACACGCCTGAGGGTTTTTCAGGCCTGAGCTATTTCCCGCCAGACACAGGACGCCGTGAGTTTTACAAACCCGTTGAGCGCGGGTTCGAGCGCGAGATCAAAAAGCGCCTA
>CAXBAL010000063.1:0-9529 GCA_963973475.1 uncultured Micavibrio sp. | reverse complement strand
TTTTTACCGGGGCGAATACCCGGAATAAAGCCGCCATATTTACGCAAAGTTTCGGCATTTTCCTGCGGGTTAAATACAATCGCTGTATAGAAAAACGCGAAGAACGCAATCAGGCCCCCATATAGTAACATATAGCTGGGCTGGCCGTGGGATAGGTGTTGTTGCACGAAACTTGTCCACTCACTGTCTTGCAACTGGGTAAAGCCGATCACCGTCAATGGCAACAGAAGCAAAGCAGATGCAAAGATCGGCGGAATAACGCCGGATGTGTTGAGCTTCAGCGGCATGTGATTGGTTTGCCCCTGCGCCATTTTATTACCAACCTGACGCTTGGGATATTGCACCACCACGCGGCGCTGGGCGCGTTCCATGAAGACGATAAAAGCAATTACGCCTGTGACCATCACAAATAGAGCCAATAGCTCAAGGAAGTTAAACTGTCCCTGACGGCCCAGTTCCAATGTAGAGGCAATGGCGCGCGGTAGCTCTGCCACAATACCGGCGAAGATGATCAGTGAGATACCGTTTCCAATTCCTCGGCTCGTGATTTGCTCACCCAGCCACATCAGGAACACCGTACCGCCGACGATGGTAATCATGGTGGAGACTATAAAGAATACACCGGGATCAATTACCGCGCTACCGCTCGGCCCTTGCATATTTTGCAAACCAACGGCGAGGCCGTAAGCCTGCACAGAGGCCAAAAGCACGGTTAGGTAGCGGGTATATTGATTGATTTTCTGACGTCCGGCCTCGCCTTCTTTCTTGAGCGCAGACATTTTCGGCGACATTGATGACGCCAGCTGCATGATAATAGAGGCCGAAATGTAAGGCATGATATTCAGCGCGAAAATGGTCATACGCTGCAAGGCACCGCCTGAGAACATATTGAACATGTCCAGAATACCGCCACCTTTTTGCGTAAAGATGTCACGCCAGACATGCGGATCAATCCCGGGCACCGGAATATACGTACCCAAACGATAGACCAGAAGCGCCAGTACCACGAATAGCAGCCTGCGTTTTAGTTCCGTCGCCTTGGAGAATGCACCCCAGTTTACATTCTTTGCCATTTGTTCAGCGGCTGAAGCCATAAAAGAGTCCTTACCTCAAATTATAAAAAGAAGTATGAGTCATAGCGAAATCACGCGCAGGATACAAGATCAAAGCGGACTCTTCTCCATAAGTTTTTATTTTGCATATTTTTTAGGCGCGCCGCAGATAGTGTTCGGGTCTAAATTTACCAATTCGTACATTGCGCGGCCACATGGGCATACTCTTCCGCGCTATCGACTTTTAACTGGCGCTTCCTCACAACGGATTGCATATGCCCCATATAGTCATTAACAGCAGAGGATATTGATTTTTGCATATCGCGCTGCATGAAGTCGCGGTTTACGCTCGCCATTGCTTTGGGGCGCCCAAAGTCACGCGCCGCACGCTGGATTTGTGTTTTCAGCTTTGGGGCATACTCATTTTGGAACCGGACAAAGGTATCGATGTGCTGTTGCTCATGCACCAGAACGGCCTCAAACTCACATGATCCAGATGCATAATTGCGGGCAATCATGACCGAGGGGTAAATGATAAAATCAGCTACAATACTTTGTATGCGCAGACACGAAACGCTGCCTTCACTTTTGGTTTCAAAGCTTATATTTAAATCAACGCTCATCGGGCCGCCGCCGAGACCCAGCACATTGGGACGGCCTGGACGAAAGGCGCCTGTATGGAGCTGCGTTAATCCCGCTGAGCTAAAATTTCTGACATATTCGGTCGGCTTACGGAGCGTGTTGATAATAACTTTGGGCGCCATGTACCCACAATCAATAGCAAAGGCTTTTGGACTAAAGGCCATAAAAATAAAACACGCACAGAAGACAGGAATAATTAAATTTAATTTGAGCATAGTATAGACCGTAATTCCGACAACGATGAAAACATGAAAAAATCTAGCACAAAAGACGGGAAATCCGCATCAAAAAAGCCCGCATAAATTGCGGGCTTGTTGATATCTTTATGGCGAAGAAATTATTTTGCGGCCTTTTTGGCTGCTGCTTCTTTTTCGCCGCGCTTCTTAACAGGAGCGACAGACTTGTCGATAAAAGTGATCTTACCACCGGCTTTTTCAACAGCAGCGGTTGCGCCTGCACTGGATTTCGTGATTGTCAGGTTAATCTTGCTTTTCAACTCTCCGCTGGCAAGCAATTTGATGCCATCACGCTTGCGGCGAACAACACCGGCAGCGATCAATGCATCTTCAGTGACATCATTCTTGGTATCAAGTTTTTTGCTGTCGATCGCTTTTTGCAGACGATCAAGCGTTACTTCAACAAGATTGGTCGCGAATTTTTTGTTGCTGAAACCGAATTTCGGCAAGCGGCGCGCCAAAGGCATCTGACCACCCTCAAAGCCTTTAATCGCCACACCGGAGCGTGATTTCTGACCCTTTTGACCGGCACCGGATGTTTTTCCCTTACCGGAACCAATACCGCGACCAACGCGCATACGGCCTTTAACGGAGCCGGACTTTGGTTGTAATTCATTCAGTTTCATCGTTTTAATCCTTATTGTCTTGCCGCGCTTAATGATTAAGCCGCATCTTCCACTTTTACAAGGTGTTTCACTTTATTGATCATGCCGCGCACGGAAGGTGTATCTTCCAATGTGCTGGTGCGGTGCATTTTGTTCAGGCCCAAGCCGATCAAAGTTGCACGTTGATAAGCCTGACGACCAATCGGGCTACCGATTTGTGTTACCGTCACGGTTTTACCGGATGGTGTTTTCTTTTGCTTCGCAGGCGCCGCGGTCTTTTTTGCAGCAGGCTTGGCATCGGCTTTTTTCGCCTCTGTCTTCGCAGCAGCAGGTTTCGCGTCCGCTTTCTTGGCGGCAGGCTTCTTCGCAGGAGCCTTTTTCTTTGTTTCGTCTTTGGTATCAGCCATCGGTTTTATCCCTTAATATATAACTTAATCTTCGTCAGCGATTTTTTCTTCTGTCGCTTCACCCGCTGTGCGGGCCGCTTCACGATTAGAAACGATATCGCTCACTTTTTGATTGCGGCGACCGGCCACATGGCGCGGGCTCTGCATTTCTTTCAGCGCGGCAAATGTCGCGTTAACCATGGAATACGGGTTGTTCGAACCAATTGCCTTGGCAACAATGTCCTGAATACCAACTGCTTCAAACACAGCGCGCATCGGACCACCGGCAATAATACCGGTACCTGGCGTGGCGGAGCGAAGAAGAACGCGTCCGGCGCCGTGGCGCCCTCTCACGTCATGGTGAATTGTGCGGCCTTCACGCAATGGAACGCGGATCATTTCGCGTTTTGCCTGATCGGTGGCTTTTTTGATTGCTTCAGGAACTTCCTTGGCTTTACCACTGCCGTAACCAACGCGACCTTTGCCATCGCCGACAACAACCAGTGCGGCGAATCCGAAACGACGTCCACCTTTTACAACCTTTGCAACGCGGTTAATACCAACCAAGCGTTCAATCAGTTCAGGCTCTTCTCTTTGTTGTTCTTGTGGGGCTCCACGTGCCATAACTTACTTCCTTTTCCTAAAACCTTAAAATTCCAGTCCGCCTTCACGCGCACCGTCGGCCAATGCTTTTACACGGCCATGATAGATAAAACGGCCACGGTCGAATACAATCTTCTCGACACCGGCTTTTTTCGCGCGGGCGGCAATCAACTTACCAACCTCGGCAGCCGCAGCAGCGTTTGATCCTGATTTCAACTTCTCGCGCAAATCTTTATCCAGCGTAGAAGCCGAAGCCAATGTCACGCCTTTAATGTCATCAATAACCTGCGCATAAATCTGTTTGCCGGAACGGAAAACAGACAGACGCGGGCGAACCTCGCGGTTCGGGTTGCTCAAAATATTCACGCGGCGGATTTTATTCCGTGTGCGGAAATTACGTCTTTGTGCTGATGTTAACTTCGCCATAATTAGCCTCTTACTCTTTCAAATCTTATTTTTTCTTGCCTTCTTTACGCAGGACATATTCATCCACGTAACGAATACCTTTACCTTTGTAAGGCTCAGGTGGCTTGAAGCCTCTGATATTCGCAGCAACCTGACCGACTTGCTGCTTATCGATACCTGTAACTGTGATCGCGGTCTGTTTTTCAACTTCAACCTTGATACCATCAGGAATGGTATATTTCACATCGTGTGAGAAACCCAGCGCAAGAACAAGTTCCTGCCCCTGAAGATTGGCACGATAACCAACCCCTTTAATCTCAAGCTTCTTTGTGTACCCTTCGCTCACGCCGACAACAATGTTGTCAACCAGCGTACGCATGGTCGGCCAAATTTGACCGGCAAAACGTGTATCATTTTTCGGGCTTAGCTTAACGACTTTGGCAGTTTTGCCATCGTCATTTGCGACGTCCGCCAACTCAATCGCCACTTCATCGTGAACACTGAGGCTCAGCTCGCCGAGTTTGCCTTTGGCTTTTAATTCCTGACCATTGATCTGGATTTCAACACCATCAGGAACAGCAACCGGATTTTTTCCAATACGTGACATTGTAAACTACCTTCTTCCTAGAACACCTGACAGAGGATCTCGCCGCCAACATTCGCCGCACGGGCTTTGCTGTCTGCGATCACACCCTGCGGTGTTGATAAAACCAAGATACCCAGACCGTTATAGAAACGCGGCATATCTTTTACATTTGTATAAATACGGCGACCGGGTTTTGATACACGGTCAATCTTGCGGATAACACCGCGACCTTCTGCATATTTCAGGTACACAACAATGTCTTTTTTGTTGTTGTCCAGATCCACGACTTTATAGTCACGGACAAAACCTTCGTCTTTCAGAACTTTACACACATTCTCGTGCAGGTTTGAAAACGGAGCCTTAATTGTTTCTTTTGCCGCCTGTTGACCGTTACGAATACGTGTCAGCAAATCGCCAAGGGGATCGTTCATCGACATCTTAAAATCCTCCTACCAGCTTGACTTTGTTACGCCCGGAAGCTCGCCACGTGATGCAAGATCACGAAGAGCGATACGGGACAGGTTAAACTTACGATAATATGAGCGCGGACGGCCTGTCAGGGCACAACGGTTACGCTGACGTGTTTTGGATGAGTTGCGTGGCAGTTCAGCCAGTTTCAACACAGCCTGAAAACGCTCTTCAGCCGGAATGCTTTGATCACGAATAACCGCTTTCAGCTCCGCACGCTTACCAGCGTAACGCTTTGCGAGCTTCTTGCGCTTGATTTCGCGTTCTATCATACATACTTTTGCCATTGTTTTTCCTCTTTGCTCCAGTAATTCCTAGTTGTTGAACGGCAGTTTAAAGCCGCGCAGTAATTCTTTAGCTTCTTCATCTGTTTTCGCAGATGTACAAATCACGATGTCCAAACCGCGGATCTGGTCTACCTTGTCGTAGTTGATCTCTGGGAACACGATGTGTTCTTTCATGCCCATGGCGTAATTGCCGCGGCCATCAAAGCTCTTGCCGTTGATGCCGCGGAAATCGCGGATACGAGGCATAGAGATTGTCACCAAACGGTCAAGAAATTCGAACATTTGCTGACGACGCAGTGTCACTTTACAACCAATGGCCATATCTTCACGGATCTTGAACGATGCGTTGGACTGGCGGGCTTTGGTGATCAAAGGCTTCTGACCGGCGATCAAACCAAGGTCATTCGCAGCATTTTCAATATGCTTGCGGTCTTGTGTTGCCTGACCAACGCCCATATTCAAAACGATCTTCTCCAGCTTCGGAACTTCATGGACATTTTTGTATCCATATTTCTTCTGCATCGCTGGAGCGATCTCTTTTTCGTATAATTCCTGATAACGTGTTTTAGCCATTTTATTTTCTCACTTCTGCCAAATCTTATTCAACGGTTTCGCCGGACTTCTTGGCCACGCGAACTTTTTTACCGTCTTTTAAAGTTGTGTAACCAACGCGTGTTGCTTCACCTGTCTTCGGGTCAGCCAGTGCCACGTTCGACACATGAATGCTCTTTTCGATCTTCTCGATACCGCCGGAAGAAATCTGTGACGGCTTTTTATGACGGGTCGCCATATTCACGCCTTGTACAACAACGCGGGATTTCGAGGTCAATACGCTCAGCACTTCGCCTTTTGCGCCTTTGTCTTTGCCGGTCAGAACGACGACTTTATCGCCCTTCTTAATTTTCATCTTCGGTTGTGCCATTGTCTTAAACCTTTTTCATCAAACCTAAATTTATAATACTTCACCGGCCAAAGAGATAATCTTCATATATCCTTTAGCGCGAAGCTCTCTTGTTACCGGGCCAAAAATACGAGTGCCGATCGGCTCGCCATTCGTGCTGATAATCACGCACGCATTGCTGTCGAAACGGATTTTTTCACCGTAACCACGTTGCAAACCGTGACGTGAACGCACGATAACCGCGCGGCGTACATCGCCTTTTTTCACTTTACCGCGTGGAATAGCATCTTTAACAGATACGATCACAACATCGCCGATATTGGCCGTACGACGTTTGGATCCACCAAGAACCTTTACGCACTGAACCTGTCTTGCACCACTGTTATCCGCAACATCCATGCGGGATTGCATCTGGATCATTTTTTAGCATCCTTCTTAGCAGTTGTTTTCTTTGCCGCAGGCTTTTGGGCCGCAGGCTTCTTCTCGTCAGCTGATTTGGCCGGAGCCTTTTTTGCTGCTGTTTCTTTTTTCGCCGCTGGCTTGTCGTCTTTTTTAGCGGCCGGCTTGGCTGCTGCTTCCCTCTTAGGCGCAGGTGCTTTCGCTTTTACTTCAGGCTCCTGACCATCAACCAGCACGGTCCAGCGCTTGGTTTTGGAAATCGGGCGACATTCGATAATCTGAACGCGGTCACCGGCCTTGAAATGATTGGCTTCGTCATGCGCAGAGTATTTATCCGAACGCTTAACATATTTTTTGTAAACAGGATGTCTGAAGCGACGCTCTACAAGAACTGTAATTGTCTTGTCTGTCTTATCGCTAACAACATCACCTTCAAGTATACGACGTGGCATGGGCTTACTCCTTCATATCCTACTTACTTGGCCGCTGCTTTTTTAGCTGCTGGCTTGGTTGTCTTTTTTGCGGCCGGTGCATCTGCTTTCTTCGCAGGCGCTTTTTTGGCCGGAGCTTTTTTCGCAGCAGCAGCTTGATCAGCAGGCTTCGCGTTCAAATAGGTCTTGATGCGGGCCACAGTGCGGCGCTTTTTACGCATGTCAGATGTATTGTCCAGCGTGCCGTTTGTCTTCTGGAAGCGCAGGTTCATTTGATCCTTGCGTGTATCCAGCAGAAGCTTCTGCAGCTCGTCTTGTGTTTTTGTTTTTAAATCTTCAGCTTTCATCGCTTTTATCCTATTTCTTAAGCCGCTTCACCGACGCGGGTTACGAATTTTGTTTTGATCGGCAACTTCATTGCGGCCAGGTCAAATGCTTCACGGGCCAATTCCGGTGATACACCGTCCAATTCAAACATGATACGGCCCGGCTTAACGCGTGCTGCCCAATACTCGGGAGACCCTTTACCTTTACCCTGACGAACTTCCAATGGCTTGGCTGTGACAGGAACATCAGGGAATATGCGGATCCAAACTTTACCCTGACGACGCAGGTGACGTGTAATCGCACGGCGCGCGGCTTCGATCTGGCGGGCGGTAATACGGTCCGGCGTCAACGCTTTCAAACCATAGGCACCAAAATTCAAAGTCGTGCCGCCTTTGGCATTCCCGTGAATACGGCCTTTATGTTGCTTGCGGTGCTTAAACTTTTTAGGGCTTAACATTTTTCTTCGCCTTTTATCTCTAGTTTCATTAACACAAAAAAAATTTCATTCACATGGACTTTCTATTTCATCGAATAGGAGTTCCCATATGTTGTTCTAGTTAGAACATTTCATTAAACTGGCGCGGAATATACCGCAACTTTAAAACAAAAGCCAGAACTTTTTTTATAAAAATTCCGGCTCTTACTTATTAGCCTCTATCGCCTCGATCGCCGCCTCTGCCAGGTGATCCACCTTGCGCTTCGGCTGCGCGCTTGTCGCGTGCCATCGGGTCGTGTTCAAGGATATCGCCTTTATAAAGCCATACCTTTACACCAATAATACCATATGTAGTTAAGGCTTCGGAGAAACCGTAATCCATGTCGGCGCGCAATGTGTGTAGAGGCACGCGGCCTTCACGGTACCATTCTGTACGCGCGATATCTGCACCGCCTAGACGGCCAGATACATTAATACGAATACCAAGGGCGCCAAAGCGCATGGAAGATTGAACAGCGCGTTTCATAGCGCGGCGGAAAGATACGCGGCGCTCTAGCTGCTGACAAACACCTTCTGAAACCAACTGGGCATCAACTTCTGGCTTGCGAATTTCGACGATGTTCAGAGACACTTCACCGCCGGCTTTGCTGGAGAGTTTCTGGCGCAATTTTTCAATGTCAGCACCTTTCTTACCAATAATAACACCGGGGCGGGCTGTATAGATTGTCACGCGTGTGTTTTTCGCAGCGCGCTCGATAATCACTTTGGAAATACCGGCAGCTTTGAGGTCTTTCTTAATGAACTCGCGCAGTCTGAGGTCTTCAACCAGCTTTTTCGCGTAATCTTTACCGGCATACCAGCGGGAATCCCACGTGCGGTTAATGCCTACTCTTAGTCCTATTGGATTAATCTTCTGTCCCATAAAGTGCTCCTTAAATCTTACGCGTCTTGTTCTTTAACAACGATTGTCATGTTCGAATATTTCTTTTCAATGCGGGCGGCGCGGCCACGGGCACGGGCGCGAAAACGCTTCATGCGGATCGTCTTACCAACATGCGCTTCACTCACCACCAGACGGTCAACGTCCAGGCCATGATTGTTTTCTGCATTAGCAATCGCAGATTGCAACAGCTTGCGCACATCCACCGCAACGCGGCGCTTGGAAAATTCCAGATCTACCAGCGCACGGCCGGCATTCTTACCGCGAATAGTTTGCGCAACCAGATTCAACTTCTGCTGCGAGCCGCGGAAAAATTTCCCGAATGCTCTAACTTGGTTATCGCCTGTGCGGCTTGGATTTTTTTGTTGTCCCATTTTTCTAATCCTTCAAAAGGTTCTTAAAATTACTTCTTCTTCGCTTTTTTATCAGCGCCGTGACCATGATAAGTACGTGTTGGTGAAAATTCACCGAGCTTGTGGCCAATCATCTGATCGGAAACAACCACTGGTACAAATTTTTGTCCGTTATGTACGCCAAAAGTCAAACCCACCATATTCGGCAGAATTGTGCTGCGGCGTGACCATGTCTTGATGACCATGTTTTTACCGGCTTTGCGGGCTTCCTCTGTCTTTTTGAGCAAGCTTCTCTCAACAAACGGACCTTTCCAAACTGAACGTGCCATATCTTTTTTCCTTACCTAAAATTATTTCTTACGGCGTCTGATAATATACTTATCAGTAGCCTTGTTCTTACGTGTTTTCGCGCCCTTCGTTGGCTTACCCCAAGGAGTAACCGGATGACGACCACCGGATGTACGGCCTTCAC
>CAXBAL010000062.1:0-9673 GCA_963973475.1 uncultured Micavibrio sp. | reverse complement strand
TGAAATAGCCAAGCATTATTCAAAAAAAGACGCGAGCGAAACCGAGCGCGGCAACGACCATTTGCATATCGGCGGTGAAAAGGCTACACGCTATTTCTTTGATAAACTCGCTATTAATGCGGGCATGCGCATGCTTGATATCGGTTGCGGCATCGGCGGCCCCGCGCTTCTGGCCGCAAAAGACTACGGCTGCCACGTTACAGGCATTGATCTGACGCCCGATTTCATTGCCACCGCGCGTGCCAATGCCAAAGCCGCGCATTTAGAAAACCGCACCGATTTCCAAACCGCGAACGCTAACGAATTACCCGTCCCCGATAGCCGCTTCGATCTCGCTGTGATGCTCCATGTCGGCATGAATATCCCGAACAAATCCGCCGTCTTTACCGAGGCCGCGCGCATCTTAAAACCAAACGGCGTGCTTGCACTCTACGATATTCTCGCACTAGAAAATGTGGTCAACATGGCCTATCCCTGCCCATGGGCAAAAACACGCAAGACCAGTTTTCTCGATAACATCGACGCCATTGAGCGGCAAATGGGTGCAGCGGGATTAGAAATAACCAGCACCGAAAATTGCCGCGACTACGCCGACAAATCTATCACAAAAATGATAGAGACCATAAGCGATGACCTGTCCACGCCGCGCAAAATTTCCGTGCAGAATTTGTTATCCAACATACAAAATAACGCCTGCGCCCCCTTTATAATTATCGCCCGAAAAGCATCCTAAATACGCAGCATAATTACTTGGAGCAAAACCCATATAATTGTATGATTGCAAGTCTATAAAAACGAAGGAATCATCATGGATAAAAACGACATCGTCATCGTATCGGCCAAACGCACGCCAATGGGCGGATTTCAGGGTGATTTCGCGGGCACCACCGCAGCCGAGCTCGGCAGCGCAGCAATCAAGGCCGCACTGGAAAGCGCTTCTTTAAAATCCGAAGACATAGACGACGTTATCATGGGATGCGTCCTGCCCGCCGGACAAGGTCAGGCTCCAGCGCGTCAAGCGGTGCTGGGCGCTGGCCTGCCGCAATCCACTGGCGCCACCACCATCAATAAAATGTGCGGATCTGGCCTGAAAGCCGTGATGATGGCGCATGATGAAATTCTGGCCGGAAGCTTTGATATTATGATTGCGGGCGGTATGGAAAGCATGACGAACGCGCCCTATTTATTGCCCAAAGCACGCGCGGGTTTCCGCATGGGTCACGGTGAGATTAAAGACCACATGTTTCTTGATGGCCTTGAGGATGCCTATAACAAAGGCACGCTGATGGGCTGCTTCGCGGAGGATTGCGCGGGGCATTTTAATTTCACGCGGGAAGAGCAAGATGAATTCGCCCTGCGCTCCCTATCCCGCGCCCAAAAAGCCATTGAGGATGGCAGCTTTAAAAACGAAATCACGCCCGTAACAGTTACTGACCGTAAAGGCGAGAGCCAAATCACAATCGACGAACAACCCGGCAAAGCGCGCCCCGACAAAATCCCCACGCTGCGCCCCGCCTTTGCCAAAGACGGTACAGTTACGGCGGCCAATGCGTCCTCCATTTCTGATGGCGCGGCGGCGCTCACATTAATGAAGCGTAGCGAAGCCGAGAAGCGCGGCTTAAAAATAATGGCGACCATTAAAGGCCACGCCACGCATGCGCAAGAGCCCGAATGGTTCACCACCGCCCCCGTCGGCGCACTGAAAAAACTAGCCGAGAAAACAGGCTGGGATTTGGCAGACATTGATCTGTTTGAAATTAACGAAGCCTTCGCCGTGGTCACGCTGGCGGCGATGAAAGAACTCGATCTTCCCGCCGATAAGGTAAATATCCATGGCGGTGCCTGTGCGCTTGGTCACCCTATCGGTGCATCCGGTGCGCGCGTGCTGACCACCTTGCTGCACGCGCTTGAAAAATACGATTTACACAAAGGCATGGCCACGCTTTGCATCGGCGGCGGTGAAGCCGTTGCCTTGGCGGTGGAGCGCAGCAAATGATCCTTACTGACGAGCAGATCATGATCCGTGATACGGTGCGTAATTTTGCGAGGAGCTCTGTGTTACCGGATGCCGAAAAGCGCAGCAAAAACCGCACCTTCCCCAAAGACATTTTAAACGAAATGGCCACGCTGGGATTGCTCGGCATGTTAGTTCCCGAAGAGTATGACGGCAGCGCATCTGGCTACCTATCCTTTACCCTCGCGATGGAAGAAATCGCCGCCGCCGATGGTGCGCTCTCCACGATTATGAGTGTGCATTCCACCCCTTGCACAACGGCGTTAATTAAATTTGGTAATGACGACCAGAAAGAGCGCTTTTTAAAACCGATGGCGCGCGGCGAATTTATCGGCGCGTTTGCGTTAACAGAGGCGGGCGCGGGATCGGACGCTGCCGCCCTTAAAACCAAGGCCGTGCGCGATGGCGATGAGTGGATCATCAATGGCGCCAAGCAATTCATCACCTCGGGCAAAAACGGGGGCATGACATTGGTGTTCGCCGTCACGGACGCCAGCGCGGGCAAAAAAGGTATCAGCGCTTTTCTTGTCCCCACCGATACAAAGGGCTATAGCGTCTCGAAAATCGAAGAAAAATTCGGCCAGCACGCAAGCGACACTTGCGCGCTCAATTTCGATGACATGCGCATCCCCGCCGCGAACATGCTCGGCGCAGAGGGCGAAGGCTATAAAATCGCGCTTTCGAATCTTGAGGGCGGGCGCCTCGGCATCTCCGCGCAAGCCATCGGCATGGCGCGCGCGGCTTATGAATACGCATTGAGTTATGCGCAGGAACGCGAGACCTTCGGCAAGCCGATTTTGCAACATCAATCAGTTGGCTTTAAGCTTGCCGACATGGCCACGCAGATCGAACTTGCCCGCACGATGCTGCACCATGTTGCGAATTTGCGCGACCACATTTTGCCCTGCACGAAAGAGGCCTGCATGGTGAAACTCTTCGCCAGCGAGATGGCCGAAAAAGTGATACATGATGCGATGCAAATTCTTGGTGGCTATGGCTATCTGGACGACCACCCGCTCGCGCGCATTTACGCCGATGCGCGGGTGTGCAGCATTTATGAAGGCACCTCGGACATTCAGCGCCTAGTGATCGGGCGAGAGATTTTGAAAGGATAAAACTATGAAAGACCTAACCGGAATTATAGCCGTTATAACAGGCGGTGCCAGCGGCATCGGCGCCATGACAGCCGAGCGCCTCACCGCGCAAGGCGCAAAAGTCGCCCTGTGGGATATGAACATAAAAGACGCGCGGCAGCAGGCCGAAATACTCGGCGGCGCAGCGTTCGAAGTTGATGTAACGAGCGCCGCCAGCGTTGAAAAGGCGCTGGCCGATACCACGCAAAAGCTCGGCGCGCCGCGTATCCTGATTAACTGCGCCGGCATCCTCATCGGCTCGCGCATTGTCGGGCGCGAAGGGCCTGCCGATCTCGACCATTTTACCAAAACAATCAATGTCAATCTGGCCGGAACATTTAACACGATGCGCGTGATTGCTCATGCCATGAGCACGCTTGAGCCACTCAATGATGATGGCGAGCGCGGGGTGATTATTAACGCGGCCAGCATCGCGGCCTTCGAAGGGCAGATCGGCCAAGCGGCCTATGCGGCCTCCAAGGGCGGCATCGTATCCATGACCATTCCGGCGGCGCGCGAGCTATCCAAATTCGGCATACGCGTCATGGCCATTGCGCCGGGCGCGGTGGAAACCCCCATGATGGCGGGCGTTAAAGACGAATACCGCGAAGCCATCGAAAAGGCCGTCCCTTTTCCGTCCCGCATGGCCAAACCGGAAGAATTCGCCGACCTCGCGCTCCACATCATCAATAACGGCTACCTGAACGGCGATGTCATCCGCCTTGATGGAGCCAGCCGATTAGCCGCTAAATAAAAGAAAGAACAAAAACATGAAGTCACAGGGCCTTAAATTCCGCCAAGCCGTCAAATCGGAAACTCCGCTGCAAATACCGGGCGCGGTCAATGCCTATACCGCGATGCAGGTCGAGCGCGCGGGCTTTAACGCCGTGTATCTGTCGGGCGGCGGTGTGGCGTATGCCTCCAACGGCTACCCTGATTTGGGCATTACCGATATGCATGACGTGCTGGAAGAATCGCGCAAAATTACTGGCTGCGTTGACATTCCCCTTCTCGCCGATATTGATGTTGGTTGGGGCGGGGCGTTTAATATCTCACGCACCATCAAGGAAATGACACGCGCCGGAGTCGCCGCGGTGCATATGGAAGACCAGATTGCGCAAAAACGCTGTGGCCACCGACCAAATAAAGAACTCGTTACCAAAGCCGAGATGGGCGACCGCATCAAAGCCGCCGTGGACGGTAAAACGGATTCTGATTTCGTCATTATGGCGCGCAGTGATGCCTATGCGGGTGAAGGTCTGGAGCCCATGATAGAGCGTATGATCCATTACGTCGAATGCGGCGCGGACATGCTTTTTGCCGAGGCCATGGAAGACCTGACGCACTACCAGAAAATCAAGGACGCAACGGGCGTGCCCTTGCTGGCCAATATCACAGAATTCGGCAAAACCGATCTTTATACCACCGAACAACTGGCCGCCCACGGCGTCGATATGGCGCTCTATCCGCTCAGCGCTTTTCGTGCACAGGCACGCGCAGCAGAGACCGTCCTCACCGCACTCCGCAAAGAGGGCAGCCAAAAATCCGTGCTGGATATGATGCAAACGCGCGCCGAATTATACGAGACCATCGACAACGCCTCTTATGAGGAAAAACTGGATAAGCTGTTCGGGAAGTAATCAACCGCAACCCCGTCATTGCGAGGAAGGCCGTAAAGCCTGACGCGGCAATCTACATGGATTGCTCCGCACCGCTCGCAATGACAATAAAGATAGCTCATTTCAGGAATAAAATTGCCGAAAATTCTGTCAGCGTTACCTAAGATTTCTTAGTGCACAGGCGCTCTGGACAGGGCGCCTTTTCTGCCTTAAATTTGATGCTCAAAATATAAGGGAGATCATCATGGGCGAAGCAGCGCAAAAACAAGAACCAAAAAAGAAAACGGGCGGCCTCGCAGGCATTGTCGCTGGCGAAACCAATATCAGCGCCGCAGGCGGCGCGCATACGCTGGAATATCGCGGCTACAGCATTTATGATCTGGCCAAGAAATGCATATTTGAAGAAATCGCTTATCTGTTGCTTCACAGCAATTTGCCGACTCAAACAGAACTGGACCAGTTCTGCGCCCGCATTCGCGAGGGACGCGATTTGCCTGAGAGCATGAAAAAACTGCTCGAGCTCATCCCCGTGTCCGCTCACCCGATGGATGTGATGCGTAGTGCGACCTCTTTCCTTGGCAATATCGAGCAGGAAAGCGAAAGCCATGACGAGATGGCCGTGACCGAGCGCCTGCTCGGCATCTACCCCTCCATCCTCGCGTACTGGCATAATTTCCACCACAAGGGCCTGCGCAGCGATACCAATACCGGTACTAAAACTATCGCGGGGCATTTCCTGACTATGCTGCATGGAAAGAAGCCTGCCGAGTTGCACCAAAAGGCCATGAATGTCTCGCTGATTCTTTATGCCGAGCACGAATTTAACGCCTCCACCTTCACCGCCCGCACGATTGTGTCCACCATGAGCGATATATATTCCGGCGTTTGCGGTGCGATCGGTGCGCTGCGCGGCCCGCTGCACGGCGGCGCGAATGAAGCCGCGATGGAGCTTATTCAGGAATACAAAACACCCGAAGAAGCCACCGCAGGCGTCAAACACAAACTCGCCACCAAACAACTGGTGATGGGGTTCGGTCACCGCGTCTATACCGAGGCCGACCCGCGCAACCGCGTGATTAAAGAATGGTCGCGCAAGCTATGCACCGAGGGCGGCAAGCCCGAGCTCTTCGCCGTGTCCGAGGCGATTGAAACCCTAATGTGGGACGAGAAAAAGCTCTTCCCGAATTTAGATATCTACTCGGCCTCCGTTTACCACATGATGGGCATCCCGACCGCGCTTTTCACCCCCGTCTTCGTGATGAGCCGCATTACAGGCTGGGCGGCGCATATATTCGAGCAACGCAAAAACAATAAACTCATCCGCCCCAGCGCCGATTACACGGGGCCTAACGGATTAAAATTCATACCTTTAGAAGAAAGAGCATAAAACCATGGGTCACGCCGCATTAGCAAACACAGATTCCAACGAACGCCCCGATTACGATCAGGTCTTCATCGACATTGCCGATTACGTTTCGGGTTATCAAGTCCAGAGTGATCTGGCCTATGAGACCGCCCGTTATTGCCTTATGGATACGCTCGGATGCGGCATTCTCGCGCTTAAATTCCCCGCCTGCACAAAAATGTTAGGGCCCCAAGTCGAAGGCATGACCTGCCCGAACCCTGTGCGCGTGCCGGGTACATCGCACCAGCTTGACCCCATCAAGGGCGCCTTCGATATCGGATGCATGGTGCGCTGGCTGGATTACAACGACACATGGCTGGCCGCCGAATGGGGGCACCCATCCGATAATCTGGGCGCGATCCTCGCCCTAGCCGACCATATGAGCCAGAAATTCGAAGCCGAGGGCAACCCGGGTTTGAAAATGCGCGACGTCCTGACCGCCATGATCAAGGCGCATGAAATTCAGGGCGTGATCGCGCTGGAAAATTCCTTCAACAAAGTCGGCCTTGACCACGTTGTATTAGTCAAAGTGGCCTCCACCGCCATCGCCGCGCAAATGCTGGGCGCTACCCGCGATCAGATCATTGATGCCGTATCCCACGCATGGCTAGACGGGCAATCTTTGCGCACCTACCGCCACGCCCCCAATGCAGGCTCGCGCAAAAGCTGGGCGGCGGGCGATGCGACAAGCCGCGCCGTGCGTCTCGCACAAATCGTCATGAGCGGCGAGATGGGCTACCCATCCGCACTCACCGCGCCCAAATGGGGCTTTTATGATGTCCTGTTCGGCGGCAATGCATTTAAGTTCCAGCGCGAATACGGCTCCTACGTCATGGAACAAATTCTGTTCAAAATCTCCTACCCCGCGGAATTCCACTCCCAGACCGCTGTGGAATGCGCCCATATTCTTCATGACGCTGTGAAAGATCGCCTGGACGAGATCGAGCGTATTGAGCTGACCACCCATGAGGCCGCCATCCGCATTATCTCGAAAACCGGCCCGCTGCATAACCCCGCCGATCGCGATCATTGTCTGCAATATATGGTCGCCGTTCCGCTCATCCACGGCTCTCTGATTGCGGAGCATTACGAGGACGACGTGGCCGCCGATCCGCGCATTCAAATGCTGCGCGATAAAATGGTGGTGCAGGAAAACAAACAGTTCAGCGTCGATTACCACGACCCCGAAAAACGCAGCATTGCGAACGCCATGCAGATTTTCTTCAAGGACGGCACCAGCACGGAAAAGGTCGAGATCGAATACCCCGTCGGCCATAAACGCCGCCGTGAAGAAGGCATCCCGCTCCTGCAATCCAAATTCGAGAAAAACATCCGTGACCACTTCCCCGGTTCTCAAGCGCAAAAAATTATTGATCTTTGCTCGAACCAAAAATCACTGGAAGACATGAAAGTTACGGATTTTATGAAAGCATGGGTTTTATAACCGCGGCATATCGCACACGATATCGGTATTTTTCATGAATCTTTTTATCGGGTTATGGTCTATCTGGGCCAAACTACCCATAATACTAGATTGATTGCATCTTTGGAAAGCTGTAATAACGGCCTTATCAGGATTGAAAACAGACTGCTTTTTGCCGAGCAATGCATCGTCCTCATCTACGCTATATCGGGCAAGGAAAAACCCTGTGGCATCAAACACATTTCGTAATTCTTCTTCTGAAAACCAATCTACATAGTCCGCAACATTATTAAAACCCGTGACCAAATCATGACGTTTGCCAAATTCGATATGGTTGTTGAAATATTGGGAAAGCCCTTCATCCTGCCAAGGAATAGGACGTTTGCCGGACTTTTCACAAGCTTGAAGGAACTCAAGTATATTGCCCTTTCCACTATAAGGGGCACCCATAAATTCATTGTGCATTCGCCATATTTGAATTTGTTTATTCATGACAGAATATTATGTAATAAAATTAGAAATGTCAAGTAGTTATGGTAATTAATTAGAATTATCGAGCAAATAGACCAACTCAAAACTCGTTAACTCTTTGCGTGCCTAAAGACTGAATGAAACGGATGTTACCAGAGGCAGGTTTATAAGCCGGGCAAGTCAATTTGTATATTGCAATTCGGATTTTCTAAAAAACGCAGAATTGGCTTATGGGTTATATCGTTCACACTGCGCATGATACCGGATTGATTGCATCTTCGAAAAGCTGTAATGACAGCCTTGGCCGGATTAAATACCGCTTGTTTTGCCCCTAACATAGCGTTTTCTTTATCAATACTATAACGGCTAAGAAAAAAACCCGTGGCATCACAAGCGCTTTGAAATTCTTTAGAAGGGAACCATTGCTTGTATCCAGCCAGATTGTTAAAGCCACACCGTAAATCTTCTTCGTGCTCGGTAAAGTCCAATCTGCACTTAAAATATTGAGTCAGGCCTTCATCTTTCCATGGTAGAACTTGATGGCCTGCAACGCGTTTTGCCGCAGTGTCATGGGCTTGCACATAATCGCCAATATTGCCCTTCCCGTAATAAGGGCCGCCCATAAATTCATTGTGCATTCGCCATATATGTATTTTTGCCATAACACGTTATAGGGCAAATGCAGTAATATGTCAAAGCAAAAATGCGCTGTACAATTTAGGAATTTAATCATATTATTGACTTAATGGGCTTAAAATTAAACATTGCTCTATCGTCATCCGCTATATTCATCACATGAATTTGAATCTAGAGGGGCGGTTATCAAATTCTGGCGATGACAGCTTAAATTGGGCAAACAAACTGATAAAACCGCAACGAAAACAAAGACATGATGCCCCACTCCGGTAAAAAAACAACAAACAAACTGAATACCCTGAAAATCAATAGAAAAACAATAGCTTAAGGTCTATTTCCATCCCTCTACCCCCCGTAAAAAAATCATGCTAAACTCGAGTTTTTAAGACATCAGGGAGCGAAAAAATGACCAATAACAACAAAAATTACATGAGCGGTTTTGGCAATGAATTCGCCACCGAGGCCTTGGACGGCGCATTGCCCGTTGGTCAAAACTCGCCGCAAAAAGCCCCCTATGGCCTCTACCCCGAACAGCTCACCGGCGCGCCTTTCACGGCACCGCGCGCTACAAATAAGCGCAGCTGGCTCTACCGCATTCGCCCCTCTGTTGTGCAGCCGCCGTTTGAAATGCTGGAGAAGACCAATGTCCGCTCCTCGCCGTTTACCGAGTATCAAGCCAGCCCGAACCAACTCCGCTGGGACCCTATCGCTATACCATCAAAACCGACAAACCTGATCGAGGGAATTTTTACCATCGCGGGCAATGGCGATACGCATAGCTGGAGCGGCCTTGGCGTGCATCTTTATGCCTGCAATACTTCCATGAGCAAGACCAAAACCTACTTTTATAACGCGGATGGCGAAATGCTGTTCGTTCCCCAACTTGGCAGGCTTATATTACGCACTGAAATGGGCGTGATCGAGGCCGCGCCGGGCGAGATTATCGTCATTCCACGCGGCGTGAAATTCGCC
>CAXBAL010000061.1:0-9721 GCA_963973475.1 uncultured Micavibrio sp. | reverse complement strand
CGATTGATTTCCGCAAGGAATGCCGCGATTTCGCCCAAGGCTGGGTGGATACGCAAAGCGCGCAGTTCCAGCGCCTCGGTATCGGCGGCAATTGGGACACGCCGTATTTGACTATGTACCCCGATAGCGAAGGTAAAATCGCCCGCGAGATTCATAAATTCGCCAAGAACGGCATGCTCTATCGCGGTGCCAAGCCTGTAATGTGGTCGGTGGTTGAAAAAACCGCGCTGGCCGAGGCCGAAGTCGAATATATGGAGCACAAATCCATCACCATTTGGGTGCGCTTTCCCGTTCTGCGCTCCAACCATAAATATCTGGACGGTGCCGATGTTGTAATCTGGACAACCACCCCGTGGACGATGCCATCCAACCGCGCGATTGCGTTCAGCAAAGATATTGATTATGGCGTCTATGAGGTGCTGGAAGTCGGTGAAAACGCGCGCTGCAAAGTCGGTGCTCGCCTCGTGCTCGCCACCAGATTGGCCGAAGACGTGCTGGAGACTGCAGGCGTGACCCGTTACAATTTGCTCGACACCATCCCCGGCATCCAAATGGATGGCACGATCTGCGCGCATCCGCTCGCCGGATGGCAGCCTGATGCCGAACATCAAGGCAATCCAGAGAACGCGACCGAATATATCGCCGCCGCTGAAGGCCTGCCCGATGGTCAACAAGCCATAGCACAGCCCATTTACGATTTCGAAGTGCCGCTATTGGAAGGTGATTTCGTGACCGATGACGCAGGAACCGGCTTTGTGCATATCGCCCCCGGCCATGGGGAGGACGATTATTATCTTTACACTGGAGTTTACGGGATCGAGGCCGTGCCGGACAATGTCGCCGATGATGGTACCTACCGCGACCATGTGCCGCTCTTTGCAGGCATGGAAGTTTATACCCAAGAGGGCAAGCTGGGCGGCGGGAATTTTGCCGTGCTGAAAGCCATGGATCAGGCCGGAACATTGCTGGCCAAAGGCTCTCTGAAACACGAATACCCGCATAGCTGGCGCTCGAAAGCCCCGCTGATTTTCCGCACCACCCCGCAATGGTTCATCCGTATGGACGGCGAAGGCAAACTCCGCGAAACCGCGCTTCAAGCCATCAAGGACACCAACTGGGTGCCTGCAAAAGGCGAGGCGCGCATTCGCTCCATGATCGAAAACCGTCCCGATTGGTGCATCTCGCGCCAACGTAGCTGGGGCGTGCCGATTGCGTTGTTCGTTAATAAACAAACGAAAGAAACTCTGCTGGATGACGCTGTGTTTGAGCGCATCGGCGCGATTTTCGAAGAAGAAGGCTCGGACGCTTGGTGGAGGCGCCCCGCCAGTGATTTCTTGGGCAATGATTACAACGCCGATGATTATGAACAAATCTTCGATATCGTCGATGTCTGGTTTGAATCCGGCTCCACGCATGAATTCGTGCTGGGCGATACCAAGCGCTGGCCGTATTACGAGGGCGTGGATCAAGCCGACCTGTATCTGGAAGGTTCCGACCAACACCGCGGCTGGTTCCATTCGTCCTTGCTGGAGAGCTGCGGCACCAAAGGCCGCGCGCCGTATAAAACCGTGCTCACCCATGGTTTTGTGCTCGATGAGAAGGGCTATAAAATGTCTAAATCGCTGGGCAATGTCGTTGATCCTTTGAAATTGATGGAACAACAGGGCGCCGATATCCTGCGCCTTTGGACATTGATGTCGGACTATTCCGAAGACATCCGCATCGGCAAGGACAGCTTGAAATCCACGGGCGATCTCTACCGCCGCATCCGCAACACGCTGCGCTTTTTACTCGGCGCGCTGGACGGGTTCACGGCAGAGGAATCCGTTCTTCCCCTTCGTCATCCCGACCAAGCGCAGCGCGTGGAGGGATCTGATGTAAGCCGATCAGATCCTTCGACTTCGGAACTGCGTTCCTCCGCTCAGGATGACATATCAAAACTGCCCGAACTCGAACAACTTATGCTCCACGAATTGGCCGTGATGAACGAAAAAGTCCAGAGCTGCATCGAGAGCTATCAGTTCCAGAAACTCACGCGCGAGCTGCATGATTTCTGTAACGAAACGCTCTCGGCGTTCTATTTCGACATCCGCAAAGACCGTCTTTATTGCGATGATCCGAACAGCGCAGAGCGCAAAGCCTGCCGCTCCGTCATGGCGATGATCTTTAACGGGTTGAGCGCATGGCTCGCGCCGATTCTGTGTTTTACTGCCGATGAAGCGTGGAGCCATAGACCGGAAGGTGTGTTTGAGGACGCGGAAAGTGTCCACTTGCGCGATTTCCCATCCGTGCCGGATAGCTGGAAGAATGAGACGCTGGCAACGAAGTGGCAAGACATCCGCGCTGTGCGCAAAACCGCGCAAGAAGCCATCGAGCCAAAACGCGCCAGCAAAGAACTCGGCTCTTCGCTCGAAGCAAAACTGGTCATATCTGCACAAGCCGATCTTGCAAGCGTGGACATCGCCGATATCTGCATTGTCTCTCAAGCCGATGTAAATAATGGCGAACTAAGCGTTGCGGTACAAAAAGCTCCCGGCGAAAAATGCCACCGCTGCTGGAAGGTTCTGCCGGAAGTCGAGGAAAACGGCGAGCTTTGTAATCGCTGCGAAGGCGCGGTCGAGAAACTGAAAAAGGCAGCTTAATCAAGCCCGTCATTGCGAGCGGAGCGAAGCAATCCATGTGGATTGCCGCGTCAAGTCTTCCGGCTTGCCTCGCAATGACAAAAGAGCGATAAAAAATTGACAAATCGCGCATTCCTGCATTATGGTATGCGAAGAAAAGCGGAATTTGAGGAGCAGCTTGCACCGCTAAAAAAATGCTAAAGCGCCATGGCCAGAGGCAAGTCTATAAAGCCCGCCCGCCGTGGTATCCAACATTGGTACTGGCGGGTTTTTTTGTGCCTACGCAGGCACAATCATTCCTAAAAGCATAAAAAAAGAGGAGTGTTCAAGGCTATGGCTTTGGTGGTGACCGATCAAATTCGCGCAGCAGACCGCGAGAGAAACCTGATTTCAAGGGCGAATATTCAAGCCGTGGAGGAGCGCGCGACTATGGATGCGGCCTTGCCGGTAAAAAATGTTCTGGTCCTGAACCTGATGCCGAAGAAAGAGCCTGCCATGACCGATCTCTCGTTAGCGCTCGGCGGGGCGCAGGATTACTGCATCCAACCCACATTCTTGAACGTTGAGGTAACCAAGCATCAAGATGCGGATGGCCGCAATTTTTGCGAGATTAATTTTCCGCTTGGCGAATATGCCGCACTGCTGGAAAGCCGTGATTTTACCGGCGTTATCTTTAACGGCGCATCTTTGGGGGATGTGCCTTTTGAAAATACTGCGGGGTTGGATGATTTGAAAACCGCCATGGATTTGGGGCGCGCCCGCACCGGCGGCGTGTTCAATATCTGCTGGTCGGCGATGGCGGGGCTGTATCTCGATCACAGCGTGCAAAAACAAATGGCGCCGCAAAAAATTATTGGTGTGTTCGATCAGGTGGCGAGCGTCCCGCATGGCCTGACCGATGCATGGGGCAAGGCAGCGATCCCGTGTGGCCGTTTCGGTTATATCCCCGATGAGAATATCAAATCCGTCCCGGCGCTGGATATTCTGGCCGTGACACCGCAAATGCTGGAATATGACCTTGGAACCTCGGCGTCACTGATCGAGGACAAAGCCGCCAGAACAGTTTATATGATCAACCATCCTGAATATGGCCCCTCCGCCGTGCGCAAAGAATACGAGCGCGACCGCGATCTCGGCGCTCAGGGCGGTTTTGAAACGCCATATCCTGTCGGTAATTTCGATATCCCCAAAGGGCAGGACGCGCCATGGAAAAATGCTGCGCACCGCCTGTTCAATGCATGGATAAAGGCGATATCAGTGGATGAGAAGGTGGAGGCGATCGCCAATGACAACCGGGCTCCTGCGCAAGATGCGGCGCTAGATTTCCCCGTTCAAATGCGATTGTAACAAACCGTCGCGTAAGCCCCCGGTCGAGACAATCACCGTCTTGACCTGCAGCAGCGGCAGCAATTTACTCATGAGCAGCGCAGCAGCGGGAAGAAGTTTGGCGCGGCTATGCTCGAAATGATAGGTCTTGATCAACTCTTCTTCGGTTTGGGCGGCAATGGTGGGAGCGAACGCCGCGAAAGCCTCGGCCTTCATACGGAAGCCGTGAATGCTTTGCACTTTCTTGCCATGCGCCATGATATAGGCGTAAGTCAGCGCCCGCCACGTTCCGCCGATTATATAGAAATTCGGCTGTTTCAGATATTCTGAAGGGATACTGTCCAAATGCTGCTCCAGATAATGCTCACCGCCATCGCCCTTGCCCAGAATGCGCAAAACCCCGATTGGCATGCTGAGCACATCTCTCACCCCGCCGCCTTTAATCGTGGCTAGCTCAAGCGAACCGCCGCCCAGATCACCCGCCACGCCTTTGGCCTGTGGAAATGCGGCCAGCACGCCGAGCCCGGAATATCGCGCCTCGTCCTCGCCGCTGATAATGGTAATATCCAGCCCCATTTGCGCTTTAATTTCTGCAATAAACTCCCGCCCGTCCTCGGCATCGCGCAGCGCGGCGGTGGCAATCGGTATAATCGTGCCGATATTCATCGCGCTGCTTAATGCCAGAAATCCTGTTAAAGTCTGTCTGGTGCGCTGCTTGGCGCCCTCGCTCAGACGCCCCGTTTTATCCAGATCCTCGCCCAGCGAGCATTGCACTTTTTCGTTAAAAATAGGCCGCTCGCCGATATAGGGGGATTCAAACACCACCAGCCGCACCGAATTAGATCCGATATCAATAATGGCAATGGGGGCAGGGGCGTTCGTGTTCATGATGGCTAGCCTTGCATAATTCAGGGCGGCGCTGCAAATTTTAGGAGCCGTTAGACTTCTTTTTTCTGTGCGCTTTTCTTTGTCTTTTTCTTCGGAATGACCAGTTGCAGGCGCGGCGGCTCCGGCGCTTGCTCCAGCGCATGACCGCGCCCCGATAGGGATGGGTTATTCATAAAATACTCATGCGCACAAAAGCCGTCCTCATCGCTTTGAAGGCGGATATAGCGCCCATCGGGCTGCATTTCCCAGCTTTGCTTGATGTCTTTCATATTGGCCACCATAATCTGGTCCAGCACCTGCTTATGCACGGTTGGATTTTCAATCGGAATAAGGGCTTCGATGCGGCGGCTGAGATTGCGCATCATCATATCGGCGGACGAAATAAACACCTTGGCCTCGCGGGATGGCAGGCGGTGACCGTTACCGAAACAATATATGCGCGCATGTTCCAAAAAGCGCCCGATGATGGATTTCACGCGGATATTGTCCGAAAAGCCGGGAATGCCGGGGCGCAGTGTGCAAATGCCCCGCGCGATAATCTCGATCTGTACTCCCGCTTGCGAGGCCTCATAAAGCTTGTCGATCACGCGCGAATCCAGCAAGGAATTGCACTTCATCCAGATATGGGCGGGCTTGCCTTTCCGCGCAAAAGCGATCTCGCGGTCAATCAGATCAACAATTTTCTCGCGCATATTAAATGGCGAAACCGCGATTTTTTGTAAATTCTGCGGCGGAGCGTATCCGGTCATATAATTGAACATCAGTGCCGCGTCCTGACACAGCTCCACATTCGAAGTGAAATACGATAAATCCGTATAGGCCTTGGCGTTCAGCGGGTGATAATTGCCCGTGCCGAAATGGGCGAAGGAGCGCAGCCGCGCGCCTTCGCGCCGCACCACCAATGATACCTTGGCATGTGTCTTTAAATTCGGCACGCCGTAGACCACCTGCACGCCCGCACGCTCCATATCACGTGCCCAGCGGATATTGGCTTCTTCATCAAAGCGCGCTTTTAATTCCACCAATGCCGTAACTGTTTTGCCGTTTTCGGCGGCCTCAATGAGCGCGTTCACAATCGGCGAGTCTTTTGAGGTGCGGTAGAGCGTTTGCTTGATCGACACGACATCAGGATCATTCGCGGCCTGCCGCAAAAACTGCACCACCACGTCAAAGCTCTCATAGGGGTGATGGATAATAATATCCTTATGATGGATGGCGGCAAAACAATCCCCGCCAAATTCGCGGATGCGCTCGGGATAGCGGGCATCATAGGGTTTGAAGGTGAAATCACGCTGCTCGTCGGTGATCAATTCGTTCACATTGCTGATGCCGATTAGCCCGTCCACGGTAAAAATCTGCTCTTCCTGAACGCCGAGCTGGTGCATAAGAAACGCCAGCGTATCATCGTTAATATTATGATGAACGCTGACTTTAATGACGCGGCCCCGTCTGCGCTGTTTCAGGGCGCTTTCGAAAGTGCGCACCAAATCCTCGGCATCGCTGTCGATATCCATTTCGGTATCGCGGATAATACGGAATGTCGCGTATTGCTTCAGCGTCATGGGCGGCGGAAACAAGCGGTCTAGATGCATCATGATAACCTTTTCAATCAGCATATAGCGGGGCTTATCACCGGGCAGGCGCACAAATCGCTCCAATGTTGGCGGCACTTGAATAAGCGCGTCCATATCTTCTTTGCGATCGGCGTGTTGCAGATGCAGAGCAATGCTAAGCCCCTTATTCGGAATGAACGGAAAAGGGTGTGACGGATCAACCGCGATGGGGGTGAGCAGGGGCAAAATATCATGCTCGAACTTCTTGGCCAGCCATTTGGTCTCGCTCTTGTTCAGCGCATCGCGGGAGAGGATTTTTATATCGTTCATCGCCAACTCTTGCATCAAGTCGCGCCATGTCATTTGCAAATCTTCATTCATGATCAAGGCGCGTTTTTGAATGGCGATTAACTGCTGGTATGGCGTTAATCCTTCCACGCTACGCTCTGTGATATTGTTGCGTATTTGCGCCATCAGGCCTGCCACGCGCACCATATAGAATTCATCCAGATTGCTGGAGGCGATAGATAAAAACCGCAGGCGCTCAAAGATTGGATGGGCAAGATTACAGGCCTCATCCAGAACCCGCTGGTTAAACGCCAACCATGACAGCTCACGGTTTAAATAGCGTTCGGGCTGCGATTTCAGAGCCTCGACATCAATGTTATCCAATGGCAAGTCAAGATTCTGATCGGGGTGAAAATGGGGTATATCCAAGGTCATGAATGTAACAGGCTCGCGCGTAAAAATCCTATGTATTAGAGGGTATTATAGCACGCTTTTAAAACCATTTCCGCATCAATTTATTTAGTGTTTTAAAATCACACGGATGTGATCGCGGCCTGTTTTCTCGCGGTATTTCTCGTAATATTGCTGGTGATATTCCTCGCCCATCCAGAAGGTCGAGAGTGGCTCTAGTTTAGTTGCAATCGGCGCATCATAAAGCCCCTCTTCATTAATTTCGTCGATAATTTCCTGCGCTTTTTGTTTTTCATCCTCATCGGCGTAGAAAATGGCCGAGCGGTACTGTGTGCCGACATCCACGCCTTGGCGGTTAATTTGTGTCGGATCATGTGCCTTGCGTAGGAAAAACCCGATCAATTCGCGGTAGCTTGTTTTCTCTGGATCAAAGGTTATCTCCACCGCCTCGGCATGGCCGGTCTCGCCTGTGGTGATATCCTGATAGGTCGGGTTTTCAATCTCCCCGCCCATATAACCGACGCGGGTGAAAACCACGCCCTCGCGGCCACGAAATTCACTTTCCACGCACCAGAAACACCCGCCTGCCAAAGTGATTTGCGGTAGTGGCTCTTGCGGCGCGGCCTGTTTTAAATCCGGCCCTTGTTTCAATAATGGCTCACCGCTGGCCAAGGACGGATACTGGAACAATATCAGCGCGCCAAGCCCCGCAAGGACGCAAACAAAGAGTGCAAATGCTTTCATGGCTGGTGTTCTCCTTCACCCAAAGATATAGTGGTATCAATAGTATATTCGAGATATTTCAACATAAAGTTACGCCTATGAGCTATAAATCCCCAAATTACGGCGAGCGTATCCGGCTCCGCACTGACCGCGCCGAGCCGTCGATGATTATCCTGCACTACACGGGTATGCAAAGCGTCGAGGCTGCGCTGGAGCGTTTATGCGACCCCGCCAGCGAGGTCAGCGCCCATTACGTGATCGAGGAAGACGGGCGCACGCATCAACTCGTGAATGATGATCACCGCGCTTGGCACGCAGGGCGCTCTTATTGGGGCGGCCTCACAGATATCAATTCTGCCTCGATCGGCATCGAAATTGTGAACAAAGGCCATGAATTCGGCTACGAAGATTTCCCGTCAGCGCAAATAGAGGCGGTTATCAAGCTGTGTACAAAGCTCATGAAAAAATACGATATCCGCGCCTATATGGTCTTGGGGCATAGTGATATTGCACCGGGTCGCAAAACCGACCCCGGTGAACGTTTCCCCTGGAAAGAACTGGCGGAGCAGGGCATCGGCCTATGGCCAAATCCTACCGAAATGGATTTCGACGCCGCCGCCGATTTGCTCGGTCAGGACCAAATCATACACGATCTATTGGTTGATCTTGGTTATGCCCCCGAAGCGGAGTTCGATATTTTAATCGAGGCCTTCCACCGCCACTATTTCCCTGAAAAATTCTTGGAAGGTGCAAGCTCGACCTTGGTGAATGCCGAAACTATCGCGCGCATTCTCGCGCTCATTCGCCAGCGCAATGATTTAGCCGATTAAGGCACCCCACGAGCAAGTGCGAGTGCGCCGGATAGGGCGGAAATCTAAAAAACATTCAGGCCGGTCTATAAGCCGGGTTCTGTCCACTCTCTTGCGAAAGCGGGATGACCATTCATCTAGGATATTGATTGCTCAATACCTCCAGCGACCTACCCGGACTACGCGGCGAAAACCCCGCATATGTAGTCCCTATTTGGTCTTGCTTCTGGCGGGGTTTACACTGCCGGAGACTGTTGCCAGCTCCGCGGTGCGCTCTTACCGCACCCTTTCACCCTTACCCTTTGAAATTACGCCCTTGCGGGCGGCCTCGCACTTGCTCGGTACAATTTGAAACCAGGTTTCAAATCACATCCTCTCAAAAGGCGGTCTACTCTCTGCTGCACTTTCCGTCGCCCTGCGGTAAACCGCAAAGCGCCCGGGCGTTACCCGGCGCCATGTTTTCATGAAGCCCGGACTTTCCTCTCGTCACCGAAATGACCAGCGGCCATCCGACCGGCCTGAATGCGCGGGACATTAGCACGATGTTTCCTTCTTCGCTACATTTTTGCATTTGAAAGTAATTGGAAGCACCAAGAGGGTGCGACCGCGCCCCGCCGAAAGTTCGGCGCTCTTATATTTAAAAAGTAAAATAAAACTGTGAATAACCGATTCGCACTCTTGGTCTGATTCTTGTGCCGATTCGCATGAAATGGTAATTCTTGATATATTGAGTTGAAACATCGCATGAGACTCATAACTCATCACATTGGAATCTCTTCCAAATAATCAACTATACGAATCGTATCGAATCGCAAATGAACACCGCGCCACACATGCCAGTTATGCTGCAGGAAGTTCTGGACTCTTTAAATCCGGAAGACGGCAAGGTCTATGTCGATGGCACATTCGGTGCGGGCGGATATTCACGCGCCATTCTCGAGGCTGCCGATTGCGTGGTGGTGGCTATCGACCGTGACGAAACCGCACTAGACGCCGCCAAAGCATTGCAGGACGATTACCCCGCGCGTTTCATCTTTGTGCAGGGCTGCTTCGGTGATGTGGAAAAGCCCCTGCCGCAAACGGGTTATGAGGCCGTGGACGG
>CAXBAL010000060.1:0-9722 GCA_963973475.1 uncultured Micavibrio sp. | reverse complement strand
CAGGCGCAAAACCATCCACTAAGCGAAAAATGTGATGCGTTGATCGCGATAAAATCTGCCGCCACGCTTTGCGGACTGGCGTATTACCGTTTCCACCCTGACATAGACGCAATGCATATTATGCAGGTCGAAAGACTGGCCGGCGATAACCCCTTAAAAGGGAATTTTTCGTTCGTATATTTAAATGCTGCTGTCTCGCTCGCCCATGCGCTGGACGTCGAAACCATTAAATTGAGTGCCCCCTTTTACTGGAACGAAAATACAGAGCGGAAAATACGGCATCTAGGGTTTCAAAATGATGAAAATGGTGATCTACAGATGAAAATCCCCCGCTGGGCAAAAGGATTTAGTTATAGCCTTTATAGCAATCAGGAGCGCCCGCAGAGCGCTCAAGACAACACTTCCTCTCCCCACCCCTTCTAAAAGTGACCTTTTTGTTTTTTAATGAAATCGTAAGGCTTTATTTACTTCATCTTAAACTTTTTTCTATATCGTGAGCATATGTTTTGGTCGAAAGATAAAAATAAATCGGACAAACAGCGACAGAAGCCGGATAAAAATAAAAAAGGGCTTCAGGGTGTTAGTGGGGTTCATCAAGAACAAGGCAAAAGCCAGCGTATCCGTCAGGAAGCGCTGGCCAATGCCCGTTCAGCGCGCGCCGAGATTGGTGAGGAAACGCTGGATAAAATCGCTGCCCTCATGACGAAAAAACAGCAATCCGCTATCGAACAAGCCAAACGCGATATCGCCGAGCAAGACGCCGACCGCGTCGCCGATGAAATTCTGGCGATGCTGGATCAGAAATAAAAATCATTTTCCTTCATCAAATTCTCATCAAATTGCGCTATATTAATGGATAGAAATTTCAATCCGTTTAAGGAGCGCCGCAATGCCGACCTACAATCCTCCCATCCGCGATATTAAATTTGTCCTGCATGAAGTGCTGGAGGCCGAAACGCTATCAACGCTGGATGGCTATGAAGACGTATCAAGCGACCTGCTGGATCAGATTATCGAAGAGGGCGGCAAGCTCTGCGCGGAAGTCTTATTCCCCCTAAATCTGAGTGGAGATCAAGAGGGCTGTAAATACGAAAACGGCACAGTGACCACACCCGAAGGGTTCAAGGACGCCTATAAAACCTTCACCGAAGGCGGCTGGTGCGGCGTAGCGGCTGATCCAGAATTCGGCGGTATGGGTATGCCTGTGACCCTCGGCACGGTGATGCAGGAAATGATCTGCAGCGCCAATATGTCGTTCGGCATGTATCCCGGCCTTTCCCAAGGCGCATACGAGGCCCTGCATCATTTCGGAACAGAGGCGCAAAAAGCCACCTATCTGCCGAAATTGATCGAGGGTATCTGGTCAGGCACGATGTGTTTGACCGAACCACATTGCGGCACCGATCTCGGCTTGATTAAATCCAAGGCCGAACCAAACGGCGATGGCACCTATAAAATCACCGGTACCAAAATATTTATCTCGGCGGGCGAACATGATCTCACCGAAAATATCGTGCATCTGGTGCTGGCTAAATTGCCTGATGCCCCTGACGGAGTGAAAGGAATTTCCCTGTTCGTGGTGCCGAAATTCATGCCCGATGGTGATGGCGTTGGCGCGCGCAACGGCGTGCGCTGTGGCTCTATCGAACATAAAATGGGCATCCATGCCAACTCCACCTGCGTGATGAATTTCGATGATGCGGTGGGAGAACTGGTTGGTGAGCCGCACAAGGGTTTGCGCGCTATGTTTACCATGATGAACGCCGCGCGCCTTGGCGTGGCCATGCAAGGCCTCGGCATTGCCGAAGTCGCTTATCAAAACGGTGTGGCCTATGCCAAAGACCGCTTGCAAATGCGCTCTGTAACAGGCACAAAAGCCCCCGATAAGCCCGCCGATCCCATCATCGTCCACCCCGATGTGCGCCGTATGCTCCTGAAAGGTAAAGCCTTCACCGAAGGCGCACGGGCGCTGTCCTACTACGCTGGTATGCAACTAGACATCGCGAATAAATCAAAAGATGCGGACGAACAAAAACGCGCTGATGATTTGATCGCCCTGCTCACGCCCATCTTGAAAGCCTATCAAACCGATATGGGCCTCGAGATCGCCATCGAGATGCAACAGGTCTATGGCGGGCACGGCTATATCGCCGAATGGGGCATGGAACAATATGTCCGCGATGCCCGTATCGCGCAGATTTACGAAGGCACGAACGGCATTCAGGCGCTCGATCTGGTTGGCCGTAAAATGGGGCAGGGCTATGGCCGCTTACTCCGCCGTTTCTTCCACCCCGCGCAGAAATTCATTGAGGACAATCAGGGCAATGAAGCACTGGCCGAATTTATTTTTCCCTTCGCCAAATCCATGATGAAGCTGCAACAATCCACCGCCATGATCGCCCAGCGCGGCCTTAAAAACCCTGATGAGGCAGGCGCGGCCAGCGTCGATTACCTGCGTCAATTCGCCCTTGTCGCGATGGCCTATATGTGGTGCCGCATGGCCAAAGCTGCTCTAGAAGGTAAGAAAAGCAATGGCGCCGACAGCGCCTTCTACGATGCCAAACTCGCCACCGGACGCTTCTTCATGCAGCGCATGCTGCCCGAGACCGATGCGCGCTTCAAAATGGTCATGGCCGGCGCCGATACGCTCATGGAAATGGACGAGGCGGCATTTTAAAGCCATACTAGAAACCAGTCTTTAGAGGGGGGAGTATGGTCTTTCAAAACACTTTACGCCTAGCGCTTTTCTGCGTATTTGCGCTGGGTTTTCCATCGGTTACGTACGCAGCCGAGTATTATGAAGGGGCGATTAACCGGCCGGCCTCTTCCGGTCAGCATAGAAGCGGATATATCGAAGACGATAGCGGCCAGATAAAAAACGCCATTAAAGTGGGTTTGATGAGCAGCCGCAGTTACAATGTTTATTTGCCGCGCGGTAAATCAGAAAACGCACCTTATAAACGGCCTGCAATAGTATTGCTCCACGGAGCTGGCCGGACTGGCGCCTCTCTGGTAGAGCGATGGCGTTCCATCGCCGATCGTGAGGATGTGATTTTATTGGGCCCTCACGCAAATGGCGGCTGGAATCCGGCCATTGATGGCCAAAAATTTCTACCGGCGATGCTGGAAGATGCCATCAAGAAATATAATATCGACACCAAACGGATATATGTATTTGGCCATTCAATGGGCGGTATTTTTGCGGCCACACTTGCAATAACCCAGCCAAATGGCTTTGCGGCAATCGGCATTCATGCAGGCCTTTTACCGGACAGCGCCTTTAGTGCACTGAGCGCGGAAGGCCGCAAAACACCGATTGTCATCATTAACGGAACCCATGATCAGGGATTTCCCCTGCCCAAAGTGCAAGCCACAGCAAAAGCGTTTAACCAAGCCGGGCATGACGTTAATTTCTATATCCTGAAAGGCCACGGCCATTGGTATTACGATATTGCGCCCGATATTAACGATATGGCGTGGGATTATTTTAGCGGAAAGAAATTGGATTAAATCATGAAAATACTAGGATTATTACTTGGCCTGCTATGTCTGGGTGCGCTTGTCACATTGCTATATCCGAAACGCGCGCAAGCAGGCAATTCAATCACCGCGCCATTAAACAACGCCCATCAATTTACCTTTGTCGGCATTGATAACACGTCGATGCTTTTGGAAGATTTCAAAGGCAAGCCATCTTGGTCGTGAATGTCGCCAGCCAATGCGGCCTTGTCGGACAATATGAAGGCCTGCAAAATCTCTATGAAACCTATAAAGACCGCGGCTTAGTCGTGATCGGCGTCCCCAGCAATGATTTCGGCGGGCAAGAACCGGGGAGCGAGGAAGAAATTCAGGACTTTGCCAGCAACAAATACGGCGTGACATTCCCCATGACCCAGAAATATTCCGTAAGCGGCAAAACCGCGCACCCGTTCTATAGCTGGGCGGCAGATCAGGGCAAGGGCGGTATGTTATTCTCACGCCCGCGCTGGAATTTTCACAAATATTTGATAGCGCCTGATGGGTCTTTGGCCGCCAGCTTCGGATCTCAGGTCGGCACAGATTCTACCAAGCTCATTAATGCGATTGAGGAAGCTTTGCCAAAGCAAGATTTAGGTGCCGAATAGCTTTTTATGCTGTTCGTCACTCATGTCATTCGGCTTATTCTTGTTGGCATCGGCCAGCAATTCCATGCCTTTTTGCACACCTTGGCGTTGTTCCATTAATTTCTGCCAGCTTTGTATCTGCGGGTAATCATTAATATCCACGCCCTCGGTATCAGGATGCAGCGACCACGGATAAATCGCAAAATCGGCAATAGATATTCTCTCTCCTGCAACGTAATGGTGATTGGATAACTGTTTCTCCAGAACGCCGTAAAGGCGGTTGGCTTCTTTGGCATAGCGGTTTTTGGCATAGGGCACATCTTCCTTGGCGTATTCGATGAAGTGATGCGCCTGCCCCAACATCGGGCCAAACCCGGCCATCTGCCACATTAGCCACTGTATTTCGCGGCTACGCTGGCTTGGGTTGGCAGATAAAAACTTCTCGGTCTTCTCTGCCAGATAAATCAGAATCGCGCCCGATTCAAACACCGTCAGCGGATTGCCATCCGGCCCATCCGGATCAGTAATGGTCGGCATTTTGTTGTTCGGGTTCAGCTTCAGATAGCCCTCGTCAAACTGATCGCCCTCCATAATGTTTATCGGCTCCACCGTATAAGGCAGGCCGCATTCTTCCAACATGATCGAAACTTTATGCCCGTTCGGTGTTGGCCACGCATAAAATGTAATCGGATCTAGTGCCATGATTTTGCTCCTGTATTTGAATTGTTTTCGTGTTAAACAAAGGCCATATACAACATAGCCGCGGCCATTAATGCCATCCCTGCATCTTCGGACAAAGTGACGGTCGAAAGCGGCACATCCAGCACCGATCCCATACACGGGCAATTGATATCCAGCCCGCGGCGTAGTGCATCAATCACGCCGATAATGCCAATGGTCATGACAACTATCGTTGCGCTATAAACCAAGATGGGCATGAAAAAGGATAAATACCCCAGCCCCAGCGCTAACTCGATATAAGGGTAAACATACGCATAAGCGCGTGACCGTTTCCCGATCAGATCATACATCTGGAACCCGTCGGCAAAGGCCGGCGGATGAAAAATTTTCAACATGGCGAAAATGCATAAAAAGAACCCCATGAAGAAATGCATGAACTGTGTCATGCCCATAGATAGGCCGAGCGTAATAGAGGCAGCGCCCAAAACGGATATCCCTATTAAACTGGCCAGCGGCCAATAATCCGAAAGGCTGGTGCCTCTGTCTGTTTCACGTTTTTTGTAAGACGGTTCCTTGCTCATAACATCTCTGCCAACGAAAAACCGCGCCATGAGTTCCTTTTTCTTGACTTAAATTTTCATCAGGCGCATCGTTCCCGCCCATGACAAAGCTATCTTTTACAGTCTTACGCAATAAACATTTTCGGCTCCTGCTACTGACGCGCATGTTCGCGCTGACGGCCATGCAGGCCCAAGCCGTAATCGTTGGCTGGCAGGTCTACGAGATCACGGGCAGCGTCCTTATGCTGGGCCTGACCGGATTGGCGGAGGCCATTCCCGCGATTTCTTGCGCGTTATTTGCTGGGCATTTCGTCGACACCCATCACCCGCGCCGCATTTATGCGCTTTGTCTTGGCGGGTTGGCGCTTAATACGCTTGCGCTCTTCATTCTGGCGGGCGGGATTGTCGATATACATGATACACCCCTATTGATTGCTATTTTCGGCGGTATTATCGCCTCGGGCTTTATCCGCAGCTTCATCGCGCCATCGACCTTCGCTCTGCTGCCGATGCTGGTGAAGCGCGAGAATTATTCCGCCGCCACAAGCTGGCAAACCGCGGGCCATCAGGTCGCCTTTATCGGTGGCCCTGCCATAGGCGGGCTGATCTACGGTGGTTATGGTGCTGGCGGGGCGTGGTTTTTCGCATTTTTCCTAATGGCCATGGCCTCGATGTTGGCTTTTTCCTTAAAGGTGAATGACGAGCGCAAGAAAGAAGCCATTCGACCGCCCGCGATGAAGAGCATCAAAGAAGGCTGGGTTTTTCTGCTGAAAAACCGCGCGCTCCTCTCGATCATGTCACTGGATATGCTGGCGGTGCTATTTGGCGGCGCGGTGGCGATCTTGCCCGCATTTGCCGATCAGGTCTTGGGCGTTGGCCCCGAAGGCCTTGGCATCTTGCGCGCCGCCCCTGCGGTTGGTGCTATCTTGACGGCGCTCTGGTTTGCTGTCTATCCGATGCGCACAATAACAGCCGTGCGTATGCTTATTGTGGTGGCTGGCTTTGGTGTCTCGATGATCGGCTTCGGCCTGTCCACCAGCTTTATCTCCGCTTTGCTGTTCCTTTGCCTGAGCGGCGCGTTCGATAGCGTGTCTATGGTCATTCGCGGTACGATGACGCAGATTTTAACGCCGGATAACATGAAGGGGCGCGTTTCGGCGGTGAATTCGATGTTTATTATCTCGTCTAACGAGCTGGGGGCGTTCGAAAGCGGCGTGGCCGCGGCCGCGTTCGGTCTTGTGACCTCGATTTTGATTGGCGGTGTAGGCACATTGGTCGTTGTCGGCGCGGTGGCTGCGCTTTCCCCGTCCTTCCGCAAGCTCAAAATGGAAACCTGAACGTATTAAAACAGCGCGCCGATTGCACTAACAACTGTATATATAGCGCCGAATGCGGGCACCAACAGGCTCAAAACGGCAAACAAGGCTTCGCCTTTGGCAATGCCGATAATCGCACCAATAATGCCGCCGCCAAACCATAGCGCCAGAACAATCATGCCCAGTACACCGCCGAATATTACTTTTAATTTACCAACCAGACTCATGGCTGCTCCTTTGTTTTGTTGTTCTTATTTATGCAAACGTCAAAGACGAAATTTCGTTCATTACTTAAAATCTGCGCTCCCCCATCAACGGATCATCGGACAATATGGCATTGCAATCCAGATTACGCCGATTAATTTCCTGATCAAATGCCGCCTTCTCCGCAGGGTTGTTGCGCTTTAATTCGGCGCGGTAACAAAGGGCATTGCTGCTCATTTTCGCGGGATGGCTACTTGGCCTTTTAATACCGCTACATGCGGGCAGTATGAGGCAAAGTGCTATCAATAAAAATCCATATTTATACATTACATCACCATCATTGGAATTGTGGCCAAAAGCAATATGGCCAGCGCGATATTAATTCTGTGGCGTATCTTATCATTGCGAAACAAAGACGCAATCATTTTGCCGAAAAGCGTCCAGACATGCGTTGAAATCGTGCTGTTGATAAATGTGCTGATAAAAATAATCATGCAGATTTGCGCGATCGACAGCTCCGCAGGCAAAATGCTGACTGCCGCAATAGAAAACACCACGCCTTTCGGATTGATAAATTGAAACCCGAACGCCTCGAAAAAATTCAATGGCCGCGTGGTTGTGCGCGCTTTGTTCTGAAGGCCAACGCGTCCCGCCGTGGCGATGCGGTAAGCCAGATAAATCAAATATCCCGACCCCAGAATTTTCAAAATAATCTCGATCTGCGGCACCGCTTTATAAACCGCGCCCATGCCCAAGGCACAAAGCAAAATTAAAATTTGAAATCCCGCCATAATGCCGAATATATGCGGCAAAGTGCGCAAATACCCGAAATTCATGCCGCTCGCGGTCAGCATGACATTATTCGGCCCCGGTGTGATCGAAGCAATAAACATGAAATAAAATAGCGGTAATCCGGCAAGGAGTAAGTCGTAAGGGCTCATAAGATGTCTTATGGCCTAAAGCGTTGGCGAACTCAATCCGATTCTTGCGCTTTTAACGGCGGCATCTTTTTGACGCGCCCTTCGCGCCAGCGCCGCATATTGCCCTCGACATCCAATTGACCGTTATCGACCAGAATATAAATGCGTTCGGCAATATCTTGGGATGCATAGGCGCTCTTGTCGAAATCCGCATGATCGAACACGCGTGACATAATGCCGGTGACATTGTCCCATTCATCAGTTGCGGTGCTGATGATGAGTGGATCTAATGGATGCTCAAAGGATGTATTATTCATAGGGGCATTTACACGCGCCCGGCGCCCGAAGTCAAGCATCATTCTAAGGGCTAAAAATAACAAAAGTGCCTTTCATAGCGCAGCGCATTAGAATATATTAGCCGCAGCAAAAGGAAAATATGAATGGTACGTCCCGCAGAATTACAGCATTATCACCTGTCCGGCTTACGGGGCAAAGTTGCCGATTTTGTCGAGCATAAATATTTTATCGCCATCATTTCCGTTCTGATTGTTATCAATGCCTTTACTCTAGGCTTGGAAACCAGCACAGGCCTAATAGGAGATTACGGCGCGGCTTTCCATCTGTTTGATAGGCTTGTTGTCGCCATTTTCGCCATCGAGATTGTCTTGAAACTGTATTGCTACCGCCTTGCGTTTTTCAAGGTAGGCTGGAATGTCTTTGATTTTATCATTATCGTCATATCGCTGATGCCGCATGCTGGCCCGTTCGCAATCCTTCGCGCGCTACGGATACTGCGCCTTTTGCGCTTGCTGACTTTGGTGCCGCAAATGCGCAATGTTATCGGTGCGTTATTTCATGCCATTCCGGGCATGGCCTCTGTGATCGGGATTTTGTTTATCATCGTCTATGTTTTCTCGGTTCTCGGCACCCAGTTTTTTGGCGGGAGTACGAATGAAACCGTCATATTCCATTTCGGGGATGTCGGAAGCTCGATGTACACCATGTTCCAGCTCATGACGCTGGATGATTGGACCGATGTGGCCAATTCCACGATGGAGGAATATCCTTGGGCTTGGGCTTATTTTCTGCCCTTTATTATCCTGACCAGTTTTGCCGTTTTGAATCTGTTTATCGGTATTATCGTTGATGCGCTGAATATCGTCAAAGAGCAGGATATAAAAATGGAAGAAGAAGATCTACGCGCTGAAATTCGCGCTCTAGGCGATAAAATAGATTCCTTGCAACACGATTTACAACGCGGCGAGCGTGATCGCTAGAAGATCTCTATTTCCCCTCGGCTGTGATATCTTCGCTGGCCGTTAGCATGGTTTTTGACTTGGGGTCGACCTTAACGGCTTCAGATTCGGGGTCTAGTGTGGACGCTGTAAAAGACGGCGGCGGCGGTCCCGCCTTAATTCTCTTACGATCAGGACCTTTTCGCGGCAACGCAGATTGATTTTCGGCACCTTCATTATCGACAGGTAACTTATTAGCACTTTGGTAATAGATCAGTTGCGGATCGGTCGGATCAATCTCATTGGCTTCAAAGGCCTCCTTAATGGCCTGCACGGCGCGGGCGCGGGAGATCACCTCCTCGGAGCGCTCGGAATCAATCCACCAGCGTATTTTAATGCCGAGCGAGGTCGCGCCAAGCTCCCAGCACATGACTTGGGGTTTCGGGTCAGCCAGTATTTCTTCAATATTAATCAGGGCCGTTTGAATAACTTCGGTGATCATGCGCACTTCATAATCATAACCGACGGTTAAATCCATCTCGACGCGGCGCTGCGGCTGCGAGGTATGCACCAGAACCATATTATTGAAAATCATCGTGTTGGGAATAACCATATCGCGCCCGTCATAGGTGCGTACGATGGTGGCGCGCGGCTCTATCCGCATGACCGTTCCTTCGGCCTCCAATACCTGTATCTGATCGCC
>CAXBAL010000059.1:0-9742 GCA_963973475.1 uncultured Micavibrio sp. | reverse complement strand
TGGCAATCGGTCTTGGATATTGATCCTTGGCATAGACGATCAAATCGTCGCCATCAACAGCGTATGGTAAAATATCCAGCACATCACCGCCGGGGCGCGCCACAAGATCAACGATCTCGCCGTTTGTGGTGTTGATATGGTTGGTGATGCGCAAATAGGCGGGCGCCGTTTCGCTTGTTTTATGCTCCCTGAGGGCAATCGAATGCCCATCGGGAATTTTTTGCAAAACGGAAATGAAATTCGAGGGCGGGAGCGGCAAAGGGTGCAGCGCGCTATCCAGAATCTTCGCCTCTTTCTTATATCGGTTCTCCAGCAGCCAAGGGTTCTCGTATGGTGCGGAAAACAAAACGCGCGCACCCAGTTTTTCAGGTTCCTTGCGATGCTGTGCATGTGTCCAGAAGGCGTATTTTTCTTCGGCTTCGTTCAGGAAGCGGTCGCGGTAACTCATGCGCCATACAAATTCCCATGCAAATTGATGCTGCACTGAAAACACGCGCCAGTTATCCGGTATGTTCTTGTCGCCTGATAGGCGCTGCGTGTGTTCTTCGGTAAAAAATCCTTTGATATGGCCATGCGGGTCGCCGCCGTCAAACCGTATGGCCTCTTGGGAATAGCGCAGGAAAAATTCCGCCATTGAGAGTGCGTTATAATCATCGCCGTCATGTCCGCCGTCATCGGGCAGGGCAATATAAACCATGTCATCGGGATTATCAGGCAGAACAAAATCGCGGTTCACAACCGTGCCGTAAACTTGCGCATGTTCAAGCTCACTGGCCAGAATTTCCAGCACGGTTTGTGCGCGGTATCCATCGTAGGAAAAAGGCTCGTGCAATATGCTAAGGTTCAGCGCCGCATCAATTTTGCGCCCCTGCAAAGAAAAATCACGCAAATCGGCCTGAATAAATTCTATGTTTTTCAAATGCCCGAAACTTGCTTTGGCCTTTGCAATATATTCGCCATCATAATCAACGCCGATGAAATGCACTTCGGGATATTTCATGGCGAAATAGGCGGTCGTCATACCGTTGGCGCATCCTGCGTCCAGAACGGTGCTGCCGTCCTTTAACATCATATGCGCGGCGCACACGGCCACCTTTTGCGGCGTGGTGCGATCCATTGCATCGAGCAGTGATTGCCCGTCATGATGTTTGGTTTGGCTTGGGTCCGACATATTTTCTCCGTATGGCGATATTTATAAATACAGAGTTAGGTTATGTCAATAAATGCTTTGACGAGACCTATTAGGCGGCAGTATCGCTTGAGAGTATCTGGCAATGATTGAGTATCTTCTCGGACAGTTTTTCGCTGATTAACAAATGTTCGGCTATTGCCTCGGTATGTTCATCTTGCGCGAAAACTTCAAGATCCTTGGAATTATGGGCGCGCACAACAATCGGGATCGCGGCATTGATCGCTCTGATGGATTGTACGATTGCGCGCGTGGCTTCGGGGTCATCCAATGTGATGGTGGCACAAAGCGCCTTATCCAGATGGGCGGCGTGCAGAGTTGTTTTCTTCGCCGCATCGCCCAGATAAACAGGACGTGAGGTCGAGCGCGCTTGATTAACGCTCTGGATATTTTTATCAAAGCCCAGTATTTCATACCCTTCGCGGCAAAGTGTGTCGGCGGTTGCCTGTCCCACGCGGCCAAAGCCGAAAATCACGATATGCCCGCTCATCTCCTCGGCCTGATTGGCGTGATAATTTTTACCCGCGTGGGATTTGTTCTCGATATAATGGCCAGCCTTACGCGATAAGGGCGCAATGATCGGGGTGATAAACATCGTAATCCCGACCGTGATCAGCATAAATTGCCCGACATCTTCGGCCATCAAACCAGCCGTGAGGGCGCTTCCGACCACAAGAAGGCCGAATTCTCCGGCTTGGGAGAGCAAAATGGCGCTCTCGGCCGAGACGGCCGTGGTTTGCCGCCAGAGTTTGCACAGCGCAAATACTATTGCGGCTTTAATACTCATAAGGCCAACCACCGATAAACCCAGCCACAGTGGCTCCTGCGTGATAAACAGCAAATTAATCCCCATACCGAAGGACAAAAAGAAAATTCCCAGCAGCATACTTTTGAACGGAACGATCAAAGATGAAATCTCGTGGCGGTATTGCGTATCGGCCAGCAGCAGCCCCGCAATAAACGCGCCGAGCGCCATAGACAGCCCCGCAAAAGAGGCAATGGAGGCGCTGATGATAATCACCAGCAGGCTGAGCGCCATAAACACTTCCGATCCACCATGCTTATTGGCGAACAGAAATAAGGGTTTGAGCAGCAACCGTCCGGCAAAATAAATGATCAGAACGGTTGCAAACATTTTCAAGAGCGAAAACGAGACAAATTGAAAAACATTATCGCCGAGATCGGAGGCAAGTATTGTCAGTAATAATAATATCGGAATAACGGCCAAATCCTGAAGCAGCAATATGCTGAAACTGGAGCGCCCTGCCGGAGAGGCAAAGAGCTTTTGCTCATGCAGCCATTGAATGACTATCGCCGTGGACGATAGCGCCAGCCCGAGACCGAGCAGCAACGAAACCTCGACCGCGTTGCCCCACAAAAAGGCAATGCCACCGATAATTACGGCGGTCACTATCACCTGCGCGCCGCCAAGCCCGAATACCAGATTGCGCATTTGCCAAAGCTTGCGCGGTGTGAGCTCCAGACCGATTACAAACAGCAAAAGAACAATACCGATCTCGGCCAGAATTTTGACCGAACCGTTATCTTGCAAACTGATCGCCTCCAGCAGCGGGAAATGCTCTATAGCGGCGCCGAGCCCATAGGGCCCAAGCGCAATCCCTGCCAGCAAATACCCCAGCGCCACAGGAATTTTGAAATAGCGCAGCACAGGAATAACAAGCGCGGCCAAGGCCAAAAACAGGCCTGCTTGCCAGAAAATATCGGTAAGAATATCCTTGCGTACGGTTGGCAAACGCCACGAGGGAGAGCATCACCGGAACCTCGACTAAAACGCCGACAACGGTGGCCAGCGCGGCGCCCGAATTCAGACCGAATAGGCTGATTGCGACCGCAACGGCAAGTTCAAAGAAATTGGAGGTGCCGATCAGCGCGGCGGGCGCGGCGGTGTTAAAAGGTACGCGCCAGAGATAACCCCACCCATAGGCAATGGCGAAAATTCCATATCCTTGTATCAGCAACGGCACGGCGATTAGGACAATCACGAGGGGTTTATCGAGTATGGTTTCGGCCTGAAACCCGAACAATAATATAACAGTGGCCAGCAGACCCATAATCGAAAGTGGCTTTACGCGCGCTGTGAAGGCGGCAATGCGCTCATGGTTGCCGCCTTTATCCAGCCTTTTACGTGTCACATACCCCGCGCCCAGCGGAATGAGCACATATAAAATAACCGAGAGCAACAGCGTCTCCCACGGCACAATAATATCGGTCACACCCAGCAAAAGCGCGGCCAGCGGCGCAAAGGCAAAGATCATAATGATGTCGTTGATCGAGACCTGTACCAGCGTGTAATTGGCATCGCCGCGCACAAGCTGGCTCCACACAAACACCATCGCCGTGCAAGGCGCAACGCCCAGCAGGATCATGCCTGCGATATATTCCTTGGCGTCTTGCGGGCTCACCAATCCGGCAAAGAGATATTCAAAAAACAAAATCCCCAGCGCCGCCATGGTAAAGGGCTTGATGAGCCAGTTCACAACCAGCGTAATGCACAGCCCCTTGGGTTTTTTATAGGCATCTTTAAGGCTCGCAAAATCAACATTGACCATCATCGGATAAATCATCACCCAGATAAAAACCGCCACGACCAGATTAACACTGGCATATTCAAGTCCGGCAATGGTTTGGAATGCCTGAGGGATGAGCAGGCCAAGGCCTACCCCCGCTGCGATACATAGCGCAACCCAGAGGGAGAGATAGCGTTCGAAAATGCCAAGGGGTGATTGTTCAGTCACCCTTGCCTCCGAGGGCCTTTAATGTATCTATTACTCTTTTTCCACATACGATAGAAAATACAATAGGCGTGGCTATGGGCATATAAGCGCCTAACATACTCATAGCTCCAATAAAGATTCCAGTTGAGGTAAGACGAGCTGTCCAGTCAACCATTTCTTTGCTATTCGAATGAAACCATTCTTCAAACTCGACGCCCAATTTTTGTAGCTTGTTTGCCGCCTCATTATCATTATCACTATTTAATGATGCGGCAACCAACATCAAACTATCTTTTGTACTATATAAAAACTTTATACGTTTTTCCCATTCTTGAAGCTTTTCAAACTCGTTAGGCTTTGATCCTTCTTCCTGAATTTCCTTATCAATTAGTGCTATTATTGACATTATTTGTAACTGAACACTTGGTCGATATCTTTCAATAATTTTTACTGTTGGCTTTGGCACCTCGCGGGATGGCTGCAAATCTGTTGATAAAGGTTCAATAATAGCATTATCATTTTTTCTTACTAACCGTCCTTTATCAAAATAATAAAAAGAAAAACAAGCTTCGCGAGAATAAGCCCTAACTGCCGTTGCATCGTTAAATAAAGTACTTTCATCATATTCGACGTTTTTGAATTCAACATTTTCATTAAGAACAGCATTTGAAAAATTAGCGCCAATTATATTAGCATCTGAAAAGTTTGTACTTGCAATGTGTGCTCTTTGAAAATCTGCGAACCTTAAGTCTGCTTGCATAAGATCATTATGGGTAAAAGCACCATTAAATTTACAACCTGAAAAATTCGCACTTCGTGCAGTGAATTGAGAAATGCGCGCCCTTAAAAATATGCTCCCAGAAAAATTTGTATTATTAGCTTTTGCTTTTTGAAACAGTGCGCCCGTAAAATTGCGATCGCTTAAATCTATATTGCTTAGATCTGCACCTCGAAAATCACATTTTGTTAAATCTTTTTCGCCACTTTGCAGAAGCTTGATATCTTCTTCATCTGCCATAAATCTTATTCTTTCTTTTTGTAAATTATTTCTACATTATCAAATAATTCAAAATAAAGCTCTCTCAAATCTCTCCTTCAACAACCTAAACGCCTCATCAAAGGCAGCATCAATCTCCGCTTCGCTCCCTGTCGCGCCCGCTGGATCGGGCGTACTCCAATGCAGTTTTTTGTGCGCTCCGAAGAAGACGGGGCAAGCCTCGCTCGCTGCTGCGTCGCAGACGGTGATGACTAGATCGAAATTTTGGCCTTCGAATTCGTCCCATGATTTGCTGCGCGGGGAGCCAGCCTTGATGCCGTGGCGTTTTAGCGTTTCGATGGATTTGGGGTGCACAAAACCGGCGGGTTTGCTGCCTGCGCTTACGGCTTTATAAGCGCCCTTGCCAAGATGGTTTATCAGGGCTTCTGCCATTATCGAGCGGCATGAGTTTCCGGTGCAAAGGACAAGGACGGTTTTCATGAGGAGGCTCGACCTTTTCGTTTTAATGTGTTGGCGCGGTAGGTGTAATCCCGCATGAGCGGGGGGGTAGCAGAGGACGAGAAGGATAAGCGCGATGGCGATGAATGTCGCCACGCCCACCGCATTGACGCCCAGCGCCCCCAGAACACCGCCGACAAAAAAGGCCAGAATGATGGTGCTGTGGCGCGTGATATTGTTTTTCGTTGCGCCCGCATCGGGGTTATTTTTACCCATAAGCAGCCTTCCGATTTCAATGCCGAGATCTGTTGTCATGCCCGTTATGTGCGTGGTGCGGATGATGGCAGAGGAAACTTTGGTGATCAGGGCATTTTGTAATCCCATCACAAAACATAGCGCGGCAATGAAGAATGAGACCGCATCGCCTTGCGGCGTTAAAATGTACCAGAGCACGGAGAAGACGATCAAAATCAAGGCCTCGAAAACCAGCGGCAAGGCGAACTGGGAATGCAAATGATAGCGTTTGGCGTTAAGTGTGCTCACCGCCGTGCTGGCCGCGCCGATGATAAAGCAGACAATATAGGCCAAGAGCGCGCCCGCCATGCGGTATTCCCCGATTGCGGCGCTATCGGCGGCCAGTGAAATAATGCCCGTCATATGCGATGTATATTGCATGATCAGGAAAAACCCGCCCGCATTGATGGCACCCGCGATCATGGCCAATATCAGGCCGAGCCGGAAATTGCTGCGCGCATTTCTGCGCTTCCCTGTCAGGCTTGCAAACTCCATCAACAACATCCACTCGCAGGTGAACAAGCGGATTTCTCACCTTTGGGCGGAATGCCGCAGGCGTCTTTGGCGAGGCAATCTGTTTGTTTGTTGGTCAGGATAAAATTGGTGCCGTCAAATTTCAGGCCGAATTTGCCGATGGTGGATTGCTGGTATTCGACCTCAATCTCATGATCGGTTTCACCCAGCACTTTTTTGCACAAATTCAGGATATGCAGGAATTTCTCGGGCGCGAGGCGGTGGTCGTAATCGCCTGCCTCCCAGAGCTGGAAATTTGCTACGGTTTCGCTGCGCTCCGTGCCGCCGCAGTCAATGAAATGCTTTGTGACAAGGCCGACTTCGGTGACATGGAAATGCGCAGGCAACGTAGAGCCATCAGGCAATTTGAAATTGACCGCGTCCAGTGTTTCCAGTGCTTTTTTGACTTCGGATATTTTCATGGTCTTTCCTTTTCTTTTAACAGCAATTGGCCAGCTCGATGATCGAGCAGCCTTTCTTTTTATCTTCGCGGATGCTGGCGGTATCCTCGTTGCAGCAATCCTTGACCATGAATCCGATCAAATCGCGCACGACTTCAAAATTGGCCGCGTATATGACCGAGCGCCCCTCGCGCCGTGATGTCACAATCCCTGCATTGGATAAATGGTTCAGGTGAAATGACATGGTATTGTGCGGCGTGCCTAGGGCTTCGCTTAAGGCTCCTGCAGGCAGCCCGTCCGGCCCGGCCTTGACCAGCAGGCGGAACGCGCCGAGACGCGTTTCCTGCGAGAGGGCATCAAACATAGTAATTGCGTTTTGCGTGTCCATATGTCCAGAGTAATCGACATATAATATATAGTCAATAGTAGAAGGCATACAGAATTGTCATTGCGCGGATGAGGGCAGAGCCGCTAATGTAGCGCTGTATTCAACATGGTGGGAATTGGCCTTATGAAACTTGGTATATTTGATTCTGGACTTGGCGGGTTAATTATTGCCAAGGCGGTGCGCGATGCCATCCCCGATATTGATATGCTCTATTACGGCGACACCTTGCATGTGCCCTATGGAAGCCGCTCCCGCCAAGCGATTCATGATTATACGCTGCGCGCGGTCAAGGATATGTTTGTGATGGATTGCGGGCTGATCATTGTGGCGTGTAATACCGCCAGCGCCGCCGCGCTGCGTCAAATCCAGCAAGAGTATTTACCGTCCTCGCCCTATCATGAGCGTAGAATACTGGGCGTTGTGGTGCCTACATTGGAAGAGGCAATAGAGCGCGGTCACGAGCGTATCGGTCTTTTGGCCACGCGGTATATCTCCGATAGCGGCATTTACCGTGAGGAGCTGAACAAGATTAATCCTGCTATAAAATTGTTTACGCAAGGATCGCCGCTGCTCGTGCCTTTGATAGAAAATGGTGGAATGAAGTGGGTGAAGCCAATTTTAAGCGAATATCTGGAACCTTTGCTACGCCAAAACGTTGATTGTATATTGCTGGGGTGTACACACTATCCATATCTTAAAAATATAATCCGAGACTTGATTGGTAATGATATTGATATTTTATCGCAAGATGAAACTATCCCTGCGAAAATTAGTGATTATTTGGCGCGTCATTCCGAAATAGAAGAAAAATTGGATAGGCAAGGTCAAAGCGTTTTTTATGCAACAGATATCACAGAGAGTTACAGAGAAGCGGCAGAGCGTATTTACGGCGAAGCGATACCTCTTATCAAGGCGGGCAACAGCCCTTAAGGATGAATGAATGGATATATATATTACCAGCCTTGCACTAATCGGGTTTGTGGCGCTATCAATATCTTGGGTGCAGCATGTAACGCGCCTGATCCATATTTCCTATCCTATTGTGTTTATTCTTATGGGGATGGCTATATTTGCTTTGGTTGATGGCCTTCCTTGGGCTTCACCCTATCGCGATCAGGCTCTCACCATGCATATGGCCGAGATCATGGTGATTGTATCCCTTATGGGGACAGGCCTGCGGATTGATACGGCTTTTAAATTCAAAACATGGTCTTTGCCTTTCAGGTTGGTAACGATTGCGATGATTATCAGCATTGGCGCTTTGGCGGCGCTCGGGTATTGGTGGCTTGGTTGGGGGCTGGCTACCGCTGTATTACTGGGCGCTGTATTGGCTCCGACCGACCCTGTGCTGGCCTCTGATGTTCAGGTGGGCCCGCCCGGCACCGCAGATACACATGATGTAAAATTTGCCCTGACGGCAGAGGCAGGCATGAATGACGGGCTGGCCTTTCCATTTGTTTGGCTAGCGGTTGCGCTGGCCGTGGCGACACAAGGCGGGCAAGACTTCTCGTTGATGGATTGGTTCACTTTCGATGTGCTCTACCGGATATTGGCCGGTATTGGTATCGGCATCGTTGCCGGTAAAGTAATCACGTATGTATTTTTCGTGTTACCGGAAAAATTCGACGCGCATCACATACGGCGGGGTTTGGTTGCGCTCTCTGCGACCTTATTTGTTTATGGTGTCACCGAACTAGCGCATGGATATGGATTTATTGCGGTGTTTGTTACCGCCCTGACCATACGCAATTATGAAATGGGGCATGAATATCATAAGACGCTGCATGAATTTAATAATCAGGTTGAACATATCATGCTGGCCGTAATGTTGATTTTATTCGGCGGCAGTTTGGTTGACGGCATATTGGGTGATCTGACATGGCCAATGGTGGCTGTAGGTCTGGGGTTTTTATGTATTATAAGGCCGCTGGCAGGCTATATCGCCTTGGCCGGTCACAAAATGCCGTCCAAAGAAAAATGGGCGGTCGGGTTTTACGGGATACGTGGGATCGGCTCGTTCTTCTATTTGGCCTTTGCTCTGAACGAGACTGATTTTGCCTTTGATCAGCAGCTCTGGTCATTGGTGGCTTTTGTGGTGCTGGTTTCCATCCTCGGCCACGGTTTAAGCGCCAATTATGTGATGAAGCACCTAGAGAGAAAATCCGCTTAAAGCTTATCTGATTCAATATGATCGGGGTTAATCCCAATGGCGGCCATGCGGTCTTGCCAGCGTTGATGCGCCAGCGCCTGCATGTCCTCGACCTTATCGGACTCATCGGTGATCTCCAGCCCGATTAGGGTTTCCACCACATCTTCCAAAGTCACCAGCCCTTGCACCGTGCCATATTCGTCCACGACCATGGCAATATGGCTTTTTTCGTACATCAGGCGGTCGTAAAGATCCGAGGCCATTAATTTATCCGGTATCATCAGAAAATCACGTTTGAAATCGGATAAAAGGCGATAGAACTCGTCCTTGGCTTGTGCATAAAGCAAGTCGCTTTTCAAAACATAGCCCTTAACATCATCCGCATTTTTCCCATAGATGGGAAAGCGCGAGAAAGGTTGACCCGCATGGGCTGTAAAAAATTCCTGCACGCTCATATCTTCAGGGGCTGAAAAAATGACGGGACGCGGGGTCATGATATCGCGCACGGACAGGCGGTGCAGCTTCATCAGATTGGTTACTATTTTCATCTCTTTGGAATCCAGCAAACCCTCTTCCTTACCGATTTTGGCCATCGCGGTCATTTCATCGCGGCTGAAAGTAAAGGCGCTGGCGCCGGA
>CAXBAL010000058.1:0-9745 GCA_963973475.1 uncultured Micavibrio sp. | reverse complement strand
TGTCTTCTTAATTGCACGCATGTCACCACTCTTTGAATTTGCACCGACCGCGTTAATCGTTGTCGCCGTTTTCGGTGCTACTACAGCATTTGTTGCAGCCACAATCGGTCTGACCCAGTTCGATATTAAACGTGTAATTGCCTATTCCACAATGTCACAGCTTGGCTATATGTTTTTTGCGTTGGGTGTTTCTGCCTATGGCGCGGCCATGTTCCACCTTATGACGCACGCCTTTTTTAAAGCGTTGCTTTTCCTTGGTGCCGGATCAGTTATTCATGCCATGTCTGATGAACAGGATATGCGGAATATGGGCGGTATCGCAAAAAAAATTCCTGTTACATATGCCATGATGTGGATTGGCTCTATCGCGCTGGCCGGTATTGGTATTCCAGGCATATTCGGCTTTGCGGGCTTCTATTCCAAAGATATTGTCTTGGAGGCCGCTTGGGCTGATTCATCATGGTTTGGACACTATGCCTATTGGATGGGAATTGCCGCCGCCATCATGACTGCGTTTTATTCTGGCCGCTTAATCTTTATGACGTTCCACGGCAAGCCGCGTGCTTCTAAAGAAGTCATGTCTCATATTCATGAATCACCGGCGGTCATGCTCACACCTTTATATGTTTTAGCAATCGGCGCTATATTTTCCGGCTTCATATTCTACAATAGCTTTGTTGGCAGCGCCCATCACGGTGATGAACATCATGTCGAATCAGTAACCCATTCGAATGAAGTTCCAGAAACACAAGCAACGGAAAAACGTCAAGCATCTGAAGAAATCGAAGCCGCCGCAGTGGAGCTAGAAGAAGAAATTAAAAGCGGGATCGAAAGCGCTGAAACATCACTGGGCTTAAAAGAGCAAACCGAAGAACAATTACAGGAATCGTTAGAAGCCCATGCACAGGAAGAATTGCTGGACGAGCATGCCGAAGAACCTAGGCATATGGCTGCAACAAAAGAAGATTTCTGGAAAAATGCACTCTACGTGCTTCCCGAAAATGATACGGTCGAGGCTGGGCATAATGTCCCGCTTTGGGTCAAACTTCTGCCACTGGTTGCCGGACTCTCTGGATTATTTCTGTCTTTCCTATTCTATATCGTCTGGCCGGTACTGCCGGGGAAATTCACTGCTATGTTTAAATATTTGCATACGTTATTTTTCAACAAGTGGTATTTCGATGAAATATACAATGCATTGATTGTTAAAAACGCGCTGCGTTTGGGTCACGCATTCTGGTTTGCGGGTGATAAAAACATTATTGATAAGCTGGGTCCTGACGGCTCTGCGCTGGCCTCCATGAAAGCCGGAAAACTATTCGGTAAGATCCAGAGCGGTTTTATTTATCACTATGCATTTGTCATGATGATCAGTGTGATAGGCCTTGTGACATGGTTCTTTATAAAGATTTGGTAAGAGATACAGAAAGATAAAAGACTAAAAAAATGGTAGATTTTCCACTTCTGACAGCTATTACGTTCTTACCGTTAATCGGGGCGCTTCTCATTATTTTTGGAATTAATGGAAAGCAAGATGATGTCGATAACAATGCCAAACATATGGCGTTGTTCACCTCGCTATTTACGTTGGCATTTGGCCTGTTTTTGTTTATGCGGTTTGATCCATCCTCTGCGGATTTCCAGTTTGTCGAAAAAAGCGACTGGTTCCGCCAGATTGGTATTGATTACCATATGGGCGTGGATGGCATTTCCATTTTCTTTGTTCTTCTATCCGTCTTTTTGACGCCAATCTGTATTTTGGCCAGCTGGAATTCAATTAAGAAACGCGTCCGCGAATATATGGCCGCTTTCCTTATTCTCGAAACCCTGATGATTGGTACATTCTGTGCCTTGGATACCGTACTATTCTTCGTTTTCTTTGAAGCCGTATTGATACCCATGTTTATCATAATAGGTGTTTGGGGTGGCCCGCGCCGCGTTTATGCTTCGTATAAGTTCTTTTTATACACCTTGCTTGGTTCTGTCTTTATGCTGTTGGCTGTATTGGCGCTTTTCATACAAACCGGCTCCACCAATATGATCGAGCTTATGGACAATCCTGTTGCTCGTGATTTACAGATGATCTTATGGCTAGCCTTTTTTGCCAGCTTTGCCGTCAAAATGCCGATGTGGCCGGTGCATACCTGGCTTCCTGATGCCCACGTAGAGGCGCCCACTGCAGGCTCTGTTATTCTGGCCGGTGTTCTGTTGAAAATGGGTGGTTATGGCTTTTTACGCTTCTCCATTCCGATGCTTCCCGAAGCCACTGAATTTTTTACACCTATGGTATTCTGGCTCAGTATTATTGCAATAATCTACACGTCCCTTGTGGCCTTGGTACAAGAAGATATGAAAAAGCTTATTGCGTATTCTTCCGTTGCGCATATGGGATTTGTGACCCTTGGGCTTTTCACGCTCAATCAACAGGGCGTTGAAGGTGCAATCTTCCAGATGCTCAGCCATGGTTTAATCTCCGCCGCATTGTTCTTATGCGTCGGTGTTGTTTATGACCGTTTACATACCCGTGAAATTGGAAGATATGGCGGGATTGTTAAAAATATGCCGCGCTATGCCACGGTCTTTATGATTTTCATGCTTGGCTCAGTTGGCTTGCCAGGCACAAGTGGTTTTGTCGGTGAGTTTCTTGCATTGCTAGGAGCATTCCGCGCGGATACCACTGTGGCCTTCTTTGCAACGACCGGTATGGTGTTGGGTGCAACTTATATGCTTGTACTTTATCGCCGCGTAGTTTTTGGGCCGCAAAATAACGATGATGCAGCGAAAATGAAAGACCTCAACCAGTTTGAATATATTATCCTTATTCCTTTAGCATTACTGGTCCTCTTTCTGGGTGTCTTTCCCGGCCATGTGAATAACGCCATTGCCCCATCCGTAGAAAAGCTCATTGCACGCTATGATAAAGCTATTACCTCCGCTAATGAGGCCAGGGAAGCGTTAATAAATGAACAGAGTGAACCAACAGGAGCACCAGAGTAATGCTTGATTTTAACCTTATTCCGATTTTACCGGAAATGTTTATGGCCTTCACGGCTATGGGTTTACTGATTGTCGGCGTCAATGGTGGCAACCGTGTTACAGACGTGATCTGTTGGGGCTGTATGATTGCCTGTGTATTTGCAATATTCCTGCTCTTTGGTATCAGCTGGGAACGCCAAACCATATTAAATGATATGTTCATAATCGACCAATTTTCAGGCTTTATGAAACTGATCATACTCTTTGGTATGATGGCCTCGATCGCTTTATCAGTTAAATATCTATATCAAGAGCAAATGATACGGTTTGAATACCCGATCCTGATGATGTTGGCTGGCGTCGGGATGATGCTTATGGTATCGGCGCATAATCTTTTAGGCCTTTACATGGCGCTTGAGTTGCAATCCCTCAGCCTTTACGTTTTAGCGGCCTTTCGCAGAAATTCTTATAAGTCCGCAGAAGCCGGAACAAAATATTTCATTTTGGGCGCGCTTTCATCGGGTTTAATATTATTTGGTATATCTCTGATATATGGCTTTACTGGTACAATTGGATTTGCCGGAATTCAAGAAAGCCTTAGCGGAGCGGAAACAATGAATATTGGGGCAATCACAGGCATGGTATTTTTGCTCTGCGGTCTGGCCTTTAAAATTTCTGCAGCTCCGTTTCATATGTGGACCCCTGATGTTTATCAGGGAGCGCCAACCAGCGTTACGGCATTTTTCGCCATAGTACCGAAGATCGCCGCATTTGCCCTTATTATACGGCTTTTATACGAACCCTTCGCTCCGTTGGTGGAAGAATGGTCACAAATTATACTTTTCCTATCAGTTGCATCTATGACGGTCGGCGCTTTTTCCGCCCTTGTGCAGGAAAATGTTAAACGCCTTATTGCCTATAGTTCCATCGGGAACATGGGTTATGCCCTTATCGGAGTAGTTGCAGGCGGTCATGTTGGCATTTCGTCGGTTATCATATATTTATTTATCTATATGTTCATGACAGCTGGGGTTTTTGGAATATTACTGTGTCTAAGACGTGGAAATATAGCATCCGAGAAAATATCTGATTTTGGCGGTCTTTCCGTAACAAACCCAGCCTTAGCCTATGCTATGGCGATATTGATGTTCTCAATGAGCGGTATCCCCCCCTTGGCAGGCTTCTTTGGGAAATTTTTTGTGTTTCAAGCTGCTGTAGAAGCCGAGCTATATTTACTGGCTATTTATGGTGTCATTACATCGGTAATAGCAGCATACTATTATTTACGTATTGTAAAGGTCATGTTTTTTGACGCCCCTGTTGATGCAGTGGATAAAGACATACCGTTTGCACGCCGCGCGGTTATTTTCCTATCCGTCATTTTTGTGCTGGGTTTTATTGTTAAACCAAACCTTTTGGTTGCTAGCTCTCAGAGCGCCGCATCAGCCATAATTGCCCCTCTTAAAAATGCAACTAAGGTAAATCTGGTCGCCCCCCTGAATATCCAAGAATAAGAACCATAATAAGAAACTCAGGCCCCAATAAATGCCTATAGAATGGTCAATAGAGACGCATGACAGCGTCAAAAGCACACAGGAAATTCTAAAAGGAATGGCTGGCCTTGAAGAACCTGAAGGCAAAGTCATACATGCATACGAACAAAAAGGGGGCACCGGCAGGCACGGGCGCCCCTGGATTTCTGAAAAGGGTAATCTTTACACATCCATATTATTGCGTCCCGACTGCCCTGCGCAGAAGGTTACACAATTGTCGTTGCTGACCGCTTTGGCTGTGGCTGATACAATTCAAACTTACATGATATCACCAGAGAAACTTGTTTTAAAATGGCCCAATGATGTTCTGATAGACGGTGAAAAATGCGCCGGAATACTTTTGGAAACCGAATTACATCAATCCGGCGCTGTAAAATGGGTCGTCATTGGTGTGGGTATAAATGTCCATAAGCCACCACTGGGAATGGGCGTTGGCGTTCAAGATTACAGCGAGCAAATCATTGACCTTATAAACTTTCGTAACGTTTATTTGAGAAATATGGCGCGTTATTACACCCATTGGAATAGAGAAGATTTCTCGCTTATACGCCATAGATGGCTGGATAAAGCCCATAAAGAAGGGACAAGGATTCAAGTAAAAATAGGGGCACAAATTGAGCGTGGTTTTTTCCACGATTTGGATGCGGCCGGCAATATGATCATTCGTGACAATGAGTACCGCACCAAAACGATTTCTGCCGGAGAAGTCCACTTTCTTGACCGAACAATGTAATTTTGCGCAGAAAGGCAAAAGCATGCTACTCGCTATTGATATAGGAAACACAAATACCGTCTTTGCATTATTTAAAAACGATCAAATGATCGGTGCCTGGCGCTGTGTAACAAGCGTTTCAAAAACAGCCGATGAATATGCCGCCTTTTTTTTCGGTCTTAGCAACGTACACGGACACAAGGACGCAATTGACGATGTCATTATCAGCTCTGTAGTGCCTGAAACCCATATTCATGTTCGCCAGTTTTGTCAGAATTATCTAAAAAATGTGCCTTTTTTTGTTACCAAGGATATATTGGATATTCAGGTCAATCTTGAGCGCCCTGATGAAATTGGCGCAGACCGCCTCGTAAACACAATCGCAGTAATAGAACACTATCAATCCCCCGCAATAGTGATTGATTTCGGCACCGCCACCACATTTGATGTAATCGGGGCAGGGGGGATCTATAAAGGCGGCGCGATTGCACCCGGCATCAACCTCTCGGTTAGCGCGCTCGCGCAAGCTGCATCGAAACTGCCAAAAATCAGCATTAAAAAACCGGAAAAAATCATAGGCACCGATACTGTCTCTGCCATGCAATCGGGCATATATTGGGGCTATGTAGGATTAATTGAGGGCATACTGGAACGCACCATTACAGAGATGGGTGAGAGCAATAAAGTCCTTGTGCTGGCCACCGGCGGATTGGCAGGAACTTTCAAAGACGATGTGCGCTTGATAAATAAGGTGGATAATGATCTAACCTTAAAAGGATTATACGCAATATTCAAAACACTTAAGACTTAAAGGCTAAAACGAGCATATGAACGCAGAAAAATTCAATCCAAAACAAAAAGGTCTGTACTTTATACCCTTGGGCGGCAGTGAACAATTCGGGGTTAACCTGAATGTTTATGCCTGTGATGGGGATTTGTTGGCTATTGATTGCGGAATCGGGTTTGCCGATGAACGTCATCCGGGGATTGATATTTTACTGCCGGACCCAGAGTTTCTGGAAGCCAATCATGATCGTCTGAAAGGCATGATCATAACCCATGCCCATGAAGATCATATCGGGGCAGTGGCACATCTGTATGATCGTCTGGATTGTCCGTTATATGCCACAAGATTTACGGCGACAATACTCCGCTTAAAACTTGATGAACGCGGCTATAAGAAAGTCAAAGTTAAAGTCATTGAAGGGCTTAAAGACTTCAAAATCGGAAACTTCATTTGTAAGCCTATTCCGGTTGCCCATTCTATTCCTGATTGTTGTTCCATCTTTCTTCAAACATCTTACGGCAATGTGCTGCATAGCGGCGACTGGAATCTCGACCCCGACCCTGTGGTCGGCAACCAAACGAATCCGGATCATTTCAAGGAACTCGGCAAACAGGGCGTGCTCGCTTATATCGGCGATTCCACCAATTCCGAATTCGACAAACGCGCAGGATCGGAAGGTATCGTTGCTCACGGTCTAGCCGAGGAGATGAAAAAATGTAAGGGTAAAATTGCCGTCACAATATTCTCTTCCAATATAGCTCGCATTCAAAGCATTACAGAGGCGGCCAAAGAATCAGGCCGCGAAGTTTGTATCATCGGGCGCTCTCTGCACCGTATGATCGGGGCAGCAAAAACTTGCGGCATGCTGGAAAACGTCAATTTTATCTCCGAAGAGGACCTTGGTTATTTGCCCGACGATAAAGTCACGCTGATTATGACCGGATCACAGGGGGAATACCGCGCAGCCTTGGCACGTGTTGCGCGCGGCGAACATAACGTCAAACTGAAACCCGGCGATACAGTCATATTCTCTGCCCGCGCCATACCGGGCAACGAACGAGAAATCAGTTCGGTAAAAAACAATCTGAGTGGTGCCGGCATTCATACTGTCACGCCCAAAGACACAAAAAACACCATACACGTTTCTGGCCACCCTTATCGGGATGAAATCGCGCAAATGTATCATTGGGTTAAGCCCATGAGCGTGATTCCGGTTCATGGTGAGCGCACACAGTTAGAAGCGCAGGCAGGCTTCGCAAAAGAATGTCAGATACCCCGAACAGTTATTCCCAATAACGGCTCCGTTATTCAAATTGCTCCGGGAGACCCGCAAATTATAGATCATGTTCCGACTGGTATGCTGGCCGTAGATCAAAAGCGCATTATCCGCGCTGATCATCAATCCATCGTGGCACGCCGTAAACTACAGTTCTCCGGCACTATTCACGCCTCCTTGGTGTTTGATAAGAAAGGGAACCTTCTTGGAGACCCTAAACTCGACACAGTTGGCTTGATAGATGATAAAGTCGAAGAGGAAGTAGAATTCGAAGATACAATCTATAATGAAATCCTCGATATTCTTGATGATATGAGCTCAAAAGAACTTATGGACGACCATTTCATTGCTGAGGAAATACGCATTGGCCTCCGCCGCTACGTATTCCATATGCTTAAGATCAAACCAAAAACAACTATTCACGTTATAAGGGTATAAATACATGAGTTGGTTTAGCGGTATTGTTGTTTACATTTGTATCTGGTGGACGGTGATATTTTGTACATTACCGCTCTGGGTTAAACGCGATGAAAGCGGCCCCGAGATCACCGCTCACGGCGCGCCAGAAGACCCCATGCTAAAAAAGAAATTTCTGATTACGAGCATAATATCCGCAGTTATATGGATCATAGCCTATGTCTTAATTGACCAAGGAATAATAGATTTTCGCGGAATTGCTGAAAATATGAGCAATCAGGACTATAATTAATATATGACCTTGTTAACGCAGATAGCCATCATAGCAATGCTGACCCTTCTCAGCCCCGCCGCTCATGCACAAACAGTGACAGAAAGCCGCCTGACCACGCTATGTCAGCAGCGCGCCACAGATCATACGCCAAATGTGTCTGCTGAATACCAGCCCGGCATAGATGTTGATGGCGACGCCGTTGTTCCTGCGGATATCGGCACCACACTTGATAAAAGCATATACCCGCTCCGTATCCCACTGGAGATGGATATATTGGAGCGCTTTAATGTGGATCTTCCTGAAGATTTCATCACAGAGGCCAACATCGCAGATATCATGGTCTATGAAGATGGCCGCGTCACTTATAACGGTCAGGATATCTCCGCCCAGCTAGATGAGCTTTGCGTTGAAAACAAGGTTATCGTTACCCCTTCCAAAACAGCGCCCAAAACACAAACGATTCAACCGCCTAAACCCACGACCACCACTTCTGATGGTCAGGTAGAGATCGAGCCCCTAGACCCGCCGCAAGAGAGCGAAATCATCAAAGGCGAATATCATTAACATCTTTGCGCTTTGACCATGGACAAACGCCCCATAGTTTCATAATCTGCACATCCGGAATTAATGGTCAAAAATGGTGGAGAGAACCCCGTGAGCAATAAAAAACCAAGAACAGCAATCACACCAACGCGCGATGAAGATTTCCCCGAATGGTACCAGCAGGTCATCAAGGCCGCCGATATGGCCGAAAACTCGCCCGTGCGCGGCTGTATGATTATCAAGCCATACGGCTATGCGGTCTGGGAAAATATCCAGAAAAATTTTGACGCCATGATCAAGGATATGGACGTTGACAACGCCTATTTCCCCCTTTTGATCCCGATGGAGTTTATGAGCCGCGAAGCAGAGCATGTTGATGGCTTCGCCAAGGAATGTGCGGTTGTCACCCACCACAGACTAGAAGCCGATGAAAACGGCAAGCTCGGCCCCGCACCCTCGGCCAAGCTGGAGGAGCCTTATATCATCCGCCCGACCTCGGAAACTATTATCGGCGATTCAATGGCACGCTGGGTGCAATCCTACCGCGATTTGCCGTTAAAGCTGAACCAGTGGTGTAATGTTATGCGCTGGGAATTGCGCACGCGCATTTTCCTTCGTACCTCCGAGTTCCTTTGGCAGGAAGGTCATAACGCCTTTGAAGACGAACAAGGCGGCGTCGAAGACCATGAAAAGATGCTGGAGGCCTATGCCACTCTGGTTGAGGATTACATGGCCGTTCCCGTCATTCGCGGCAAGAAAACACCGGAAGAGACCTTCCCTGGTGCTATCTCCACCCTCACTATTGAGGCTATGATGCAGGACGGAAAAGCTCTGCAATCGGCCACTTCCCATTATATGGGCGAGAATTTCGCAAAATCCATCAGTATCAAATACCAGAACCGTGAAGGCGGCGAGAGCTTCGCCCATACCACAAGCTGGGGGCTATCTACCCGTACCATTGGCGCTATGATTATGGTACACGGCGATGATGACGGCATGGTTATGCCGCCACGCGTTGCGCCATATCCAGTCGGCATTATCCCAATCCTGCGTGATGATCAGGACAAAGAATCGCTGCTGGAATACTGCCGCGATGTCGTTGCGAAGCTCAAGAATATCGGCGTCCGCGCGAAAATCGACGACAGTGATTGCAGAACCCCCGACAAAATGTGGGGCATGATCAAAAAGGGTGTGCCAGTGCGCATCG
>CAXBAL010000057.1:0-9759 GCA_963973475.1 uncultured Micavibrio sp. | reverse complement strand
CTTTTGGGGTGTGTTCTCAAATTTACAATTGATGACCAGCTGAAGGTTCCGATCGAGACCATAATCATTACGGCGACCAGTGCCGCCATCGGGATTTGACGTACCCAGTCGCCTAAAACCAGCATCAAAAATAACAAGAATAAACCGGCAGAGAGCGTTGATAAACGCCCGCGTCCGCCCGATTTAACGTTGATAACAGATTGCCCGATCATCGCACACCCCGCCATACCGCCGAAAAATCCCGAGACAATATTGGCAATCCCTTGACCGCTACATTCGCGGTTTTTGTTACTGGGTGTGTCGGTCAGATCATCAACAATTGTTGCCGTCATGAGGGATTCCAGCAAGCCCACTGCGGTTAAAGTCAGCGCATAGGGTAAGATAATCAATAACGTTTCCAGATTAAGCGGAATATCAGGGAATAGGAAAATGGGCAGCGTGGAAGGCAGCTCGCCCATATCTCCGACCGTACGCAGATCAAAATTAAAGAATATGCTGATCGCTGTTAGGACAATAATACAAATCAGCGGTGACGGCACGGCCTTGGTCAGTCGTGGCAATAGGTAAATGATGCCCAGCCCCGCGGCCACCATGCCATACATTAGCGGCCCTGCGCCTTCGAACTCGGGCAGCTGCGCCATAAAGATCAAGATCGCCAGCGCGTTCACAAATCCGGTTACGACCGAGCGCGAGACAAAGCGCATCAGGCCTCCTAGCTTAAAAATCCCGGCTAAAATCTGGAAAATTCCCGTTAGAATTGTTGCGGCCAGCAGATATTCCAGCCCATGCTCTTTCACTAGAAGCACCATTACCAGCGCCATCGCACCGGTCGCGGCAGAGATCATCCCGGGGCGTCCACCGACAAAGGCAATGACGACCGCTATACAGAATGACGCATAAAGACCGACCTTGGGGTCAACGCCTGCGATAATTGAAAAAGCAATGGCTTCAGGGATGAGGGCGAGTGCAACGACCATACCGGCCAGAAGATCGTTTTTAACATTACCAAACCATGTTTGTTTAATTTGGTCCAAAGAAAGTGACAGCATGAACTATATGCTCCGTTTTAATTTTTATATAGGGAAGGGGGGCTTTGGTGAATAAACTGCTTAAGAGAATTCATAAAGAATAAAGTTATTATAACGGTAAAGCAGTTCTACATTTCAGAGTAAGCCAGATAAGTCATTAAAAATAATTGGCGTCCCGTACGGGATTCGAACCCGTGTTGCCGCCGTGAAAGGGCGGTGTCCTAGGCCTCTAGACGAACGGGACGCAAGAAGCTTTCGCTTAAGACAGTGTGTTATAATCGCTTTTGCGCATTAAAATCAAGCGTTTCTTTTATAAAAAGAGAAATTTCTTATCTGCAATAGAAAACTCGCCGAATTTTACCATACTCTCATATAAAAATTATGCGTTAATAACGCGAGCTATTTTTGCTACACTGTTATGGTTAGAACTTATTTTAGAGAGTTAATTTGGATCAATCTTCTTTTCCTGAGCTTCATAGGGTACCGGCCAACCGCAGACTTGTGGAGGAGCTTTACGCGCATGGAAAAATCACACATGAGGCCAAGGAATATGCCTTGGATTTGTTATATCCTACTGATAAATGGGGGATATGGATTACCCGGCTTTTGCTGGCAATAGGCTCTGCGCTGGTTCTTTGCGGAATTGTTTATTTCTTCGCTTTTAATTGGGCAAAGATTACACCGCTTGTAAAATTGTCATCCCTGCAAATTGGTATGGTGGGGTGTTTGATCGGGGCATATGTTTGCTCTCTCGAGCGCATAAGCGGCCAAATCCTGTTATTGTCGGCCACTGTCCTAGTTGGGGTGTTTATGTCTGTCTTCGGGCAAATATACCAGACGGGCGCAGATGCTTATCAGCTCTTTATGATGTGGTCATTGCTTACCTTGGGGTGGACTGTTATTTCGAATTTTGCGCCTCAATGGATTTTTTGGCTGGGGATTACGAATACATTTCTGATTTTATGGTGGGATCAGGCGGCTCTGCCGGAGCGGGATATGGAGCACATGATTTTTGTTTTTCTTATCCTATTCAATGGTGCTGCGCTGGGGCTGCGGGAGTTTTATGCAGCTGATAAGGATAGAGGCTGGATCCAGCCGGGATGGATCCGCGTTATCCTTGTTATAGCGACGCTTTTGCCAATGCTCCTGCCTATCATTTCGTTTGTTGTGGAGCCGGGGAGGGCTACGCCGTCCATTTATATCGCCGCTATTATCGGTGTTGCCGGGCATGGGCTGCTTTTTGCTTTATACCGTTATAAAATAAAGGATATGTGGTCTTTGGCCACGGTCTTTCTATCCGTTTGTATCATTGCCGAGGCCGCCGGATTGAAATTTCTGGGTGAAACATTTGGCGATCTTGATTTCTTCATGTTTCTTCTGATGGGTGTTATGACACTGTGTGTCTTCACTGCCGCTGTTATTTATCTGCGCAGAATTATAGATTTATTCGAGGTGGAGCGTGTCTAAATACATGTCGCAATATAGCGCTTCTGATCTATTGACCAAGCTGTCCGATAAGGGTTTATTGCAAGGCGAAGAAGCGGAAATTCAGAACTTCATTTTGACGCAGCAACAGGATAAAGAGCTGCCGCTTTATCTTAGGGCCTTGGTCGGGGTGGGTGCGTTTATTGCCTCTCTTTGCTTTATCGGGGTTGTTTCTATCGGTCTCTCCATGACCATAGAAGACGGCCTGATTGCTTGGGGGCTCATCTTCGCCGCGCTGGCCATCGGGCTGCAAAAGTTAAACGGCGAGGATGCTGGCTTAAAAAGCAGTTTTTTCATGCAATCGTCGTTCGCCTTTATGGCCACCGGCAAGGCCTTGTTTAGCGTTGGTATGGTCATGGCTTTTGACTCAGGCTGGGGTGCCACGATTGCAATTCTTGTTATTACAGCGGCGACCTATCATATCTACCGTATGTCGGTGGACCGTTTCTTATCCACTTTTGCTTTATTCCTATCCATTCTGGTAAATATCCTCTGGGATAAAGAGGCCGCAGGGGGCAGAGAGCTGTTATTGAACGGCTTCATTCTGCTGCAAATCACCGGAGCAGCAATTCTGATTACCAATGCCAAAATCAAGCGCGATTACATCCCGCTATTATACGGCTTGCTGTTTTCGCTGTGCGCCAGTGCAATATTTCTGGCGTCCTATTCAAAATTCGGGCATTGGCGCGGGGAAGAATTGATCAATCCGGCCTTCATTTCCGCCCTGTTTACGGCAGGGTTAATGGCATCCATAGCGTGGATTGTTGGAGGAAAGCTTGAGAAATTAAAATCCGGCCCTGTGCGGTTGGCATTTTTAAGCACCGTGCTGCTGGGGCTTATTTCAGCACCCGGTATTTTGCTCTCTATCACCTTGATGGTTTTGGGTTACGCGAAACACGAAAAAATCATGGTTACGATGGGCGCGCTTTTGGTACCTGTCTTCCTATTTTATTACTATTATAACCTTGATGTCTCGCTGATGGAAAAGTCGGGAGTATTGATCGGTAGTGGCGCCGCCCTTTTGGCGGGACGTTTCTATATCGGGTATAAAAATTGGGATAAGGAGGGCCCGCAATGAGATCGAAAATAATAATTGTTTTGGCTGTCTTTGTTCTGGGTGCCCTGAATTACGGCATCTACCAGAAGCAAAAGATTATAGACAATGGCGAGACAATATTGCTGGAGCTCGCCCCCGTTGATCCGCGCTCTCTCATGCAGGGGGATTATATGCGGCTACGCTATGATATTGAGCGCTCTGTGTCCGCGGACCAACTGGAGGCTCATCAAAAGCGCGGCTATATGGTGATAAGGCCTAATGAAAATAATGTGGCGCAATTTCTGCGCTTCTACGAAAATGAAGCGCTTAATGATCAGGAGAAGCTACTGCATTTTCACAGGCAAAATGGCGTTCGTATCGTGCCGGACTCTTTCCTGTTTCAAGAAGGACATGCCAAATATTATGAGGAGGCGAAATACGGCGTTTTCAAATTCGATAACAACGGCAATCATCTTCTAACCGGCATGGCGGACGAAGATGGTGAAATAATAACCGTTTCCGAATAACTGCTTTCATTCAATAAAAAACACGGGTCACATTCAGCGACCCGTGTTTTCAAAATAGTATTAAAAAGCGCTAGAACTAAGCGGCTTCTTTAAGGTTACAAGCTGATTGCTTGCCTTTTTCTTCTTGGATGTCGAATTCGATCTTCTGACCGTCATTCAAGCCGCGAAGGCCTGCTTTTTCGACTGCGCTGATGTGAACAAACACATCGCTTCCGCCATTTTCAGGCTCGATGAAACCAAAACCCTTTGTTGGGTTGAACCATTTTACTGTACCTGTTGCCATTGTAATTTCTCCTTATGCAATATCGGTATCTTTTAGCCGCAACCGCGCGACTAAATTTTCTGTCTGACAATGAGTTATCTCATCTACTGCAGTTAAACCGGACATAATCGTAAGGAAAACAGAGTACTTATATATATAATAATCAAACGAATATCTATTAAGCGCTCTTTTATGACTAACTTCAAGAAAATTATTACATAAAGGTGAAAATAATTTCGATTTAATTCTGTGAGGCTACAGTTTAGGGCGTTCCAAGCATTTTGTGGTAATGCTCAACTGTCTCGAAATTATAGAATGGTAGCGGTGGAGAGATTGAACTCCCGACACAAGAATTATGATTTGGACTTGACCGGCTGACGCTTATGCTCACCGACCAGCGATCTCGAAAAAGTTATCGAAGAATTAAAATCTCAACAAACTGAATTATTACAAAACTCTAACAAAGGCTTCTTTGCAAAACTGTTTGGAACAAAATAAAAAAATGTAAGTTCTAGCCGAAATGCGACACCTGCTTAAACGGTAGGGTAAGAAGATAGTGAAATAAAGAACGCGGTAATTTTATTCGCAATAGCTCTCGTTATATGAACATAAATCGTAGAAATCGATGATGGATTTTTCGATCTTGATAAAATCAGCACTGATTGTCTTTTTTTGTTGATCTGTATTCTGTGCTAAAATCACAGGGCTGTTAGCCGAGCTTTCTTCTTTATCATCACTCATATTATTACTTTGTAACGTAGGTTGAGGCGCGCCGCCAGAGTTTGTGCCCGCACCTCCTGAAATAGCCTGAAGAACTGTGCTGGGTAAATTACTCGGTGAGGTGTCATTTTGCGGTATGCTTACAACAGCTAAAATGCCCTTAGGTGTACCCTCAGAGAAGCTGTAATTTGTTGAGTTTAGGCCTGACAGATCCAAATCCAGCGTGTAGCTTCCGACTGTTAAAGCGCCAAGGCTGGCAATATTTAAAAAGTCCGGGTCGCCGGTCACGCCGCTGTTTGCTAATGTCTGGTTGTTTTTAAAGCCTGTGAAGACAAAGCTCGGCGTCGTTGGTGTGCTTTGCGTAAAGCTCATATCTTCGGCCACGACGTCGAGGTTGGCTTTGGTGATATCAAGCGTCCCGTTTGTGAATGAGAACTGATATCCCATGTCAGACACCAATGTGCCGAGAGCCGCAGTGATCGCATAGCTGCCTACATTACTCGCATTTGTTGCTGTCGTGCCTACAGCAGCAGAACCGGATGCAGCGCCGCTGGTAGCGATTGTATCGCCATTGATAAAGCCTGTTAACGAATAGCCAAAGGCCGGATTGGCATCACCATATTCGCGCGTGGCATTACCAGCCGTTACGGTTAATGCTGGTGCAATGCTATATAACAAGCCATTACCGTTCCCTGTTACAGATTCAGGCGCATAGCTATCATAGGTCTTGTTGTAACGCTTGAAGTCTCCATTCAATCCGCCCAAAGTATTAATGTTAGGGTCGGCAGAATAAACTAACCAACGCCCAGAGCCATGAGAGGCGTTCAAAGCTCCTGTACCGTGGTTATTAATAAAATTTCGCCCCGCCGCAATTGTTAGCGCATTGTCAGCATCGCTTCCTGTAACTGTATTGTTTAATGTAATATCACTCGCCGCGCCTGTGGTTTGAATATTGACCGTACTTCCATTTACAATACCGAGGTTTATTGCACTTGTTTGTATTAGGTCCACGCTACCGCTGGCATCCATGTTCACCGTGCCGCCGTTAAGGGCCTCAAGGTTAGTGGTATCTAGATTGATATTGCCGCCGCTTGAAGTCAGCGAGATATTGCCATTGTCCGTGCGCACCGTTCCGGCAGATACATCGTTGATATTACCGCCTGCTGTCAGGCTGATAGAACGGCCTGTATCCAGTGCTAAAAGATCATTTTGGAGGTCGAGTGTTATATCGTTTGTGGCTTGGAGAACTATATCTGCGGAGCGAGAAAGACGTTCGAGGTAATCAGTTGTAAAAGCGCCGAAGCCGTTTGTGGTATCCATTGCTTCTGATGCTTCCGTAGCAGCGCCAGCAAGTGGATCTAATGCTATATCCCATTTTGCTGATTGATATTGGTTAATAAGTAAAGATTCTGTGGAATTTGCATCTAACGCTTTACGATGCAAGATTAATTCTGACATGTCTCCATCATAGTATCGGTTTATACTATAGCCAGCATTAAAAGCTCCAATATGCAAATCAGATGTTGTATCGAGAATAGCAGATGCAGAATGGTCAGCAAACCCATAGTCTGTATTTTGATCGTACATCTTTAATCTTTGTGCCGCAGGCTTAGAGCCGTCGAAAGTTATGTTTAAAAGATATTCGGTGTTAGACGTAAAGGGTGTAGAAAAAGAACGTCTTAGGCCATTTATGTCAACATTCATCATATTGCCTGAATAAAAGAAAAAGCTGTAGGATTCATTTGAGGAAGAATTCACTCGCTTAGAAATCAAACCATCAGGCTGCCCATTTACTTGCTTTATATCAAACACGCTTATAAAGTTGAGTCCTGATGTACCATCTAGGCTATCATCATCTGGTACACTTAAAATATCGTTTACGCCGTCAAAACGAATAACAGGTAGACCGTTTTTTTCATTTACAACCAAAATAGGCTTGAGGCTAACATCGCTTTGGAGAGCATCGTTATTTAAGCCCGATTTATCTCGCCATTCTGTCACACTGTTCCCATCCAATGTCTCTTCACCCAAGCCCTCTGCAATTCCGTCACCATCTAAATCGTTGGCATCTAGCCACAAAACTAGATCGTTTCCTATATCTACATTGGTGTCCGTACTTACAAATCTAGGATCGACATTACCGAAAATTGTAATGTTGTCCGGATCCAACAGATATGTGCCTTTGTTGAAAAGGCCATAGTTGCCCGCTGCCGGGGATAGATCTGCAAAGCCTGTGGCGCGAAGGTTGATTTTGCCTGAGGTTTCCAGGAAGCCGCCATGGCCTGAAAGTGCGCCGCCTTGCGCGATTACTAGGCCGTTAAAGTCTGTTGTATTATCAGACCAGAAGATCGTGCGGCCGCCATCGCCATGGGTGAGGCCGTTATTAACGGTGAGTGCGTTTTTGTCGACATATAATGTCTGCGCACGGGGCGTATCACCCGTGCCGAGATAGTCACCGCCAACCATAATCGATCCACCGCCGCGGCGGGCATCGGCTAAGAACGCTTCTTCTGTGCGCACGATCTTATCCATGCTCATGCTTGATGTGCCGGGCGAAGAGGGGTCAACTGGCGCACTGGCCGTACCGGACGTATCAATCAATGAGCCTGCACCAAGTGCAATATGTTCACCTAAAACCTCAACCTGTCCGCCCTGCGCATTGTTTTTGCGGCCCGATGCATTAAGAACACCGTTATTAACGGTAATACCGGCATTACCGCCGCCAAGAATAATTTTACCGCCGCGTTTTTGCATAGAGGCAGCCTCGATAACCCCGCTATTCTCAACCAAGGAGTCGACAATATTACGTGCTTTGGATGCGGTTACGGCGACCACGCCACCATCGGCACTTATATATCCTGTGTTTGAGGCGAGCTTGATGGCCTCCTCATCACTGACAGCGACCTGAATAAGCCCATCGCCGGCCAGATCAAGTGTGAATGTATCCGCCGCCGCCAGTTCAACTTTGCCAAGGCTGGCCAGAATAATACCGTTATTTTGCACACGCGGCGCGACTAAAGTCACAAGGCCGTGTTCTTTAGCGGTGATCAGGCCGTCATTGATAATCGCCGCATCGGCCTTGCCGGCATGTTTAAAATCATAGTTCCCGGCCATGAAGTCGTCATTATCAATATCGGCCGTTGAAACCGTGAGAGAGCCAACATCAATAACAGCGCCCCCACCAAACACCACACCACTCTGGTTAATCAGCATGATTTTACCATTGGCGGTCAATTTTCCATCAATCTGTGAGGCATTTGTGTCGTGAATACGATTCAGCGCGATAGCGTTTGATGAAGGCTGGTGGAACTGTGTATGCTCATCCGCGCCAATATTAAAGCTGCTCCAGTCTAAAATAGCTTTGTTTGAATGCTGGTGAATATCGGTTTTGGTACCGCTATGGCTAATAGAAGCATCGCCGGCGCTCACCACACCACCCTGCGGCGCCGCCATACACGGTGCGCCCATACTCAATGATAGGACGGCAATCGATGTTAAAAGGCATTTTCTTGTATGTTTGTTCATCAGTATTAATTATAAATATTATTTATTTAGAAAGGCTTAACCCGAATGGGACTTTTAGAATAAGTGCAAAATGCAAAGAAAAGGTTAACCACAAAGAAAATGCGGCAATGTAATAAACATATAGAAAGAATGCCTATTATACATTATATTGCTTTTCATGATATTTATTTTCGCCAGACTTAAAATACCGGCGCTTTTATCAGTTTTGCTTTTGTGCCCTGCGGTTAGTTTGGCGCAAACACCGATTGTCCCTGGCTCTGTCGACCCTTCACGTCTTGAAAACAGATTGCTGCAACCTGTGCCGGGTGTTGATGGTGATATCGTTCCCCTCAAAGACACCGCTATTGATAAAACCATTCCTGAAGCTGCTAATGGTTTTATTTTAAAAGGTGTGCAGCTCAAAGGCGTGAGCGCCTTTGCTCAGTCATATTTTAATGCGCTTGTGGCCGAATATGTCGGCAGATCTGTAGATTTAAACACGCTCAATCATTTGGCGGCGCGTATAACCCAAATTTATCGGGAGGAGGGCTATTTTTTATCGCGCGCGGTTGTTCCTCAACAGGAAGTTAGTAACGGAATTGTCACTATCCAGATTTTAGAAGGCCATGTGAATGACGTTATCCTTGATGATCCGCAAAATCTGCTGGCCCGCGATGTTCTAAACATTGCGCAAGAAACCGCTACTAAAATACAGAGGTTATCACCGCTGCATGGGCCTTCACTTGAGCGTTACATCCTGCTCTTAAATGACACACAGGGCATAAGTGTAAGCAGCGTTCTCAGTGCCCCGCAAAAGCAAGGGGTCGCGGGCGCAGTCGATATTATTCTACAATTTCGCAAATCACCGTCCTCTTTTAATCTTGGTTATAATAACTATGGCTCCCGTTTTGTCGGCCCTCATCAGGCCTCAGCCAATTATGCTTATGGCGGGTTAGGCACGATGTTTGAAACTTTTAATATTCAGGGCACATCAACCATACCCACCAATGAGGTGCGTTTTGGCGCCTTACAATATAGTCTGCCTCTAAACGAAGAGGGGCTAAAAGCAGAGTTTTCATTGTCTTATTCAGATTCAGAGCCGGGCTTTACGCTCACACCTTTGGACGTGGAGGGAGATAGCACAACCTTCGAAACAAAGCTTAGCTACCCTTTTATCCGCACACGTGGTGAAAACTT
>CAXBAL010000056.1:0-10076 GCA_963973475.1 uncultured Micavibrio sp. | reverse complement strand
AGCGAATTCAACCGCGCCACGCAGGCCAAACGCCAACCAGGCTCAGCCTTTAAGCCCTTCATTTATCTGGCGGCACTGGATAAAGGCTTTACGCCCGCCACGCTGGTGCTGGACGCCCCGTTTGTGATCGAGGATCGCCCCGGTCATTTCTGGCGCCCGACCAATTATTCAGGCGAATATTACGGCCCGACCCCTATACGCGTGGGCGTTGAGAAATCCAAGAATCTGATGACCGTACGCCTCGCCGATTTCATCGGGATGGAAACCATATCCGACTATGCAGGGCGCTTCGGCGTCATCAAGGACATGCCCGAGCATCTCTCTATGGCGCTTGGCGCGGGCGAGACGACCTTGCTGGATCTAACGACGGGCTACGCGCAATTCGTCAATGGCGGAAAGAAAATCACCCCGACATTCGTTGACCGTATTCAGGACCGCAACGGTAAAACTATCTTTAAACATGACCAGCGCCCTTGCGCCAATTGCGGCAGCCGTATTCGCTGGCAGGGACAAAGCGTGCCCGACATCCCCGATCAGCGCGAACAAATTGCCGATCCGCGCACAGCCTATCAAATCGTCTCCATCCTCGAAGGCGTGGTGCAACAAGGAACGGCTGTTCGTTTGAAATCTTTGGGCTATCCGCTTGCCGGAAAAACAGGGACAACAAACCGCTCGAAAGATACATGGTTTATCGGATTCTCGCCCAATCTGGCCGTTGGCGTGTTCGCAGGCTTTGATGACCCGCGATCATTGGGTAAACGCGAAACAGGGTCTTCCGTGGCCGTGCCAATCTTCAAGGAATTCATGGAAAAAGCATTGGAAGGCACCGCGCCCGTTCCGTTCCGACAACCCGAGGGCATCCGCAATGTCAAAATCAATGCCGCCACAGGTGCACGCGCACGCCCCGGTGACGAACACACTATTTGGGAGTCATTCCTGATAGGCACGGAGCCGACCGAGCAAATGTATATTCTTGATGAAAATGGTGTTAATCCGATGCGCCCGGGGGCTTATAACGGGGCTTATACGCCCGATAATGGCACTATGGGCTCGCAATATGGGTATGGCACGCAACCAACGGGCCCTGAGAATTACGGCGCCGATGCGGGCTATAACTATAATTTTGATCCGCGGCCCTCGGCACCGACCGAAACGGGCAATTCTTCTGCAACGACCGGAACCGGCGGTTTATATTAACCCAGATCTTCGTCTTCATCATCGGCAGGGCCGCAACCACAGCCGGAGCCGTGCACATGGCCTGAGCTTGGCTGTAAATGACCGCCAGTGGTGAACGTGGTGCCGTATTTAAAGCGGTTCAAATTTAATCCGCTGCTTTTTGCTTCGGGCTTTTTGTCTTCGGTTTTGCTCATTTTTATTCGCCTTTTTTCAAATTTTACGCATATCTACATCTCTTATTGCATTTTATGCCAAGAGCAAAGTAAAATCATCCGCATTCAGCCCATCTGCAGATAAACGAGAGTAAAAATAACCATGACCATGAACGAAGCCATCGAGGCCATTTACACATCGCTGGACAATGACAATGAAGATATTGATCTTCATATTGCCAATCTTAAGACCACGATGAAAGAAGAAGGCGTCAAAGAAGCCCATTTCAAGCCCGAGCGATTGGCGCAAAATAACCGTCAGGGCCGTAAGATGATGCAAGCCTATTTCAAAAAGCGCGGGATTACAGTTGTCTTCGATAAATAAACCGCTGGTCTATAATCCGCCGAATGATCCGCTGAACATTATTCACCAAGATAATGATTTATTGATCTTATCCAAACCCGCAGGATTGCTCAGCGTGCCGGGCAAGGGCGAGCATCTGGCAGATTGCCTTATAAACCGCGCCAAGGAAAAATTCCCAGAAGTCCTGCTGGTTCACCGTCTGGATATGGACACATCCGGCCTGATCATTATGGCGATGAACAAAGAGGCGCAAGCAAATCTAGGTCAACAATTCGAAAAACGCAAAGTCGATAAAACCTATATTGCCCGCGTCTTTGCGCACCCGAAAGCCGATGAGGGGTTGATTGATCTGCCGCTTTGTCTGGACTGGCCGAACCGCCCGTTGCAAATGGTCTGTTACGAAAATGGCAGGCCATCCCAAACCGGGTGGCGCGTATTGGAACGGGAAAACAATTACCGTGATGAAAAGGCAAAAAATCAAACGCAGATAGAAACGAGCCTGATGGAATTAAAACCGATAACCGGACGCTCCCATCAACTCCGCGTTCACTTAATGGAGCTCGGCCATCCGATATTGGGCGATATGCTGTATGCCCCATTATCCATCGAAGATGCCGCGAGCCGAATGCAGCTGCATGCACAAGAAATTACGCTCCACCACCCAAAGGGCGGGGAGCGCATCACCTTTACCGACGCTTATCCGTTTTAATTATTTTTCTTATTGTTTGTGCTTAACGGCATGTCACATTTTTGGTTGGGACATATTCTTCACCCAGAAGCGTACCACCGACAGAGCCGCCGATTGTCGCGGCCGTTTTACCGGAACCGCCACCAACTTGCGATCCAAGTAAGCCACCGGCAGCGCCGCCGACAACTTTCCCGACAATATTGTCATCATCACAGGCCGGTTGCTGCGGCGCTGGCGCGGCTTGAGTTGTGGTGGTTGTCGATGCCGCAGGCTGTAGCTGTGATACTTTCTGCGCGCGCTCTTCGGCGGTTTCATCGTTATTCAAATAATAGGCACTCGCGCCCGCTGTAACGCCCACCAGTAAGATTGCGCCGGCTGTCAGGACAAATATATCTTTTTTCGTCATAGGCATTTTTTACGCTCCTTGTATGCGTTTTGTTATGTTCATACTCTCAAACGGGCAAGATAGGAAAAGGTTCCTCTATTCCATAAAACCAAGAAAATCATTGCTTTAATCGGCGGTTTTCGGTTATATGGTAAAAAAATAGAAAGAGCAGGGTTATGACATATAATTTATCACAGAAAAAACGATTGGTTGTCGTTGGCGCAACCAATATTGATGATGTCCTATTCATTGATGATGTTTTGCCGCCGGACGGTAAAGTCAATTCTAGTTTCGACGCCAAAATGATGGGCGGCGGCGGTATGAACACGGCTATTGGCGTGCATCTTCTCAACACGATTTTTGAAACCGCTTATGATATCACCTTATGCACCAAAATAGGGAAGAACAGCGAAGCCGATAGCATTCTGGAAGAAACGGAGGCGATGGATATTAATATCGTCGATGCGTTTTCCGATTACAGCACAACAATGCCGCAAAATACGGTTATCGCCCATAAAGGCGGACGCAGTATTATCCGCCGCTCCGCTTTTAATCACGCCAGCTTACCGATATCAGCGGAACGTGAACAAGAACTCCGCGATAGCATTATCGGAGCATCTGCCGTCTTCCTTCAGACCAAACATCCGCGCATTGCACAAATCGCCGCCGAAGCGGCCCACGAAAACGACCTTCCTTTGATTGTTGATTTCAGCAATGTCGAATGCCCGGAAAGCCTACTAGATAATGCTGATTACGCGCTATTGCCCGCAGAATTTCATTTCAGCGATATGCCAGCCAATGATGATGCAATGCGTTTGCCGGAACGTGTTGACGCCAAAGTGCCCTATACGGTTGTCTCGGATGCCGCTCACCCATCTCTTCGTATGCACAATCAAAACGTAGCGGAGGTTCCGAGCAATAAGGTAAAGACACGCGATTCTCTCGGTGCAGGTGATCTGCGTGATGCAGCCTTTTGTTACTTCCTGCTGCGGGAGAACGAGCCTGATACTGCGCTGCGCAAGGCCAATATCATTGCCTCTATCTCTTGCGAATATTATGGCCGTAGCTGGGTGAATAAGCTGGCTGAGCGCCTGCAGGATTTCCCTGAATTTGCCTCGGATTTCACATTTAGACCTGCTCTGCACGGCGCTTACGAAATTTAAGATTTCCTACGGAACATATAATCTTTGTCTCTGTTTGCTTATTTGAGAAAATAGCAAAGGAGACAAAGCCATGCCTTATGACCGCATAAGCGAGTTGCCCGACAACGTGAAAGACAATCTACCCGATCACGCGCAGGATATTTACCGCAAAGCCTTTAATTCCGCTTGGGATGAATATAAGGACGAAGAAGACCGCCGCGGCGATGCGAGGCGCGAAGAAACCGCGCATAAAGTCGCGTGGTCAGCGGTCAAACAGGAATACCGTAAGAACGACAATGATAATTGGGTGAAGAAGGACGATTAATTCGCCCTTTCTATTGCCTTTACCCTTGCGAGCGCGTAAACAGCACAACGCCGCCTAAAATAAGCACCAGCGCGGCAATTCGTTCCCAGCCGATATCAATTTGTATCGGCAATAAAAACCCTGTCTTGTCAATGATGAGCGCGCCGATAAGCTGGCCCGCAACAAACAGCGCAATCATAAGCGCAGCGCCCAGAATAGGCACCACCGATATACTGATATAGACCAAAATAGCGCCCAGAATGCCGCCTGCCCACCACCAGAGTTGCGTTTGGCTGACTTGTTCTATGCGCGGAACATGACCGCCCGCAACCATCAAAATACCTAGAATGAGCGTGCCGACAGCAAAGCTGCAGAATGTTGCCACTAGCGGGCCGCCCATTACAGAGCCGAGCTTGGCATTAATCGGCGCTTGAAAGGCAATCATGGCACCGGCAAGCAGCGCGGCCAGTATAGAAAAGAGCTTAATCGTCATCATAGGATTGATCCATCGTTCAGGAGTTTACACCGTTAAAGTATAGCCGATGCGGAAAAAAGTGAAAGCACCTTATAACCCCATGATATTATATGGATTTTCGCGTTATTCACTTTGTTTGCATTTTTTCGGATGGTGGGGGTGATCTGCCCCGCCGGCTCCTGCTCCCTCATACGAAAATATGTTTATATTCCTATAAAATTCCAATAGCCGCAAGAAAATTTTGGCATAGCGATTGCAACTCTATAATTATTATGAAAAACAATAATGGAGAGTACCCTATGCTGAACAACACCCTTCAAAACCCGCTGCACCGTAAAATTCTACTGGTGGAGGACAACCGTATGGATGAAGTCCTCATCCGGTATAAGATTGAATCCCTGATGCCCAACGCGCAGATTATCACGGTGGGGTCGGTGCCGGAGGCCTACCGCGCCTATAAGGATCACGATTTCGATATGATTTTACTGGATTTAAAACTACCGAATTCTTTCGGCAGCGGATCGGTCACTCAGGCAAAATTGTTTAACGGCGATGCCCCGATTGTCGTGCTGACGGGTTGCACAAGCGCTGCCACACTCAGCGATGTGATGGCACAAGGCGCCGCGCATGTCTTAAATAAATCCGATTTGATGAGCGCGGCCTTTATCGAAACACTGGAAAGATATCTGGAATAACGGGCAGGCGTTTATAAATTCAACGTGTCTTCGTTATGGCCATATTTGAGAACGGGCAGCGTAGCGGCGATGATTTTTAGATCATCACGAAAACCCGGATTGCTATGGACATAGGCGCATTCAATCCGGCCACGCTCGGCAAGGCCGATTTGGCGGCCAATGGCTTTGGTTTGCCACGCGCCTGTCAAACCGGGTTTAACATCGAACATATCGCCAAAGCCCAGCTCACTGATCTCCACCGCCTCTTTCGGGGCGAGCGGACGCGGGCCGACGACACTCATATCGCCTTTCAGGATATTGTAAAGCTGGGGCAACTCATCCAGCCCCGATGCGCGTATCCATTTTGTGCCCTTCAGCATACGATCATCATCAGGCAGCAGCGCACCGCTTTCGGGGTCGCGCGCATCATTCATGGTTTTGAATTTGAACATCTGGAACGGCGCGCCGTCCTTGCCCGTGCGCTCCACGGTGTAAAAGGACTCGCGCCCTTTGAGCGTATTCATCAAAACCGCCGCCCCAAAAGCCGGCGCAAGAGCCGTAAGCCCCGCCGCAGAAACCGCAATGTCGAAAATCCGTTTGATTGTCATGGGATAGTTATAGCTGATTCTTGGGGTTATGGCAAATGAATTATCGGCGGGGCTCGTGGATTTTTATGGAATTTAGCTCAAAAGGCTTTTCTTAATGTTTTCTAATTCTGCTTTTGTAAATATTCTAATTTCCGCATTCAAACCTTGCTTGCTAAATTCGGAATCAATCATTTTTTCTATCGCAGTGTACTTATCCTGCTCAATTTCTGTATATAAACAAATAAGTATTTTAGCTTTATACTTTTCTAATAGAATACTCTTATCAGTAAAAATTTCCGCTATTTGTTTTGAAGCTTTTTTAGAAAAACTTCTTAAATGTCCAAAACTGTGAATTTTTTTAAATTCAACAAATACTACATCATTATCATTCGCAATAATTACATCAAATATATATGAATTCTTATTACTCAGCTTAGCTTCTCTTAAATAATCCCCAGGATAGGTTTTTAAGATTTCTGATAAAGCAATTTCCGAAAAAGTTACTTCATTTATTTCGGAAGGATCAAGTGCGGAATATAGCGAATTAGGAACAGAATCTTTTTTCTTAGTTTGCTCATTAATTTCTGCTTCATAATCAAATTCAGCTAAATCTTCACTCCCTTCTTCCTCGGCCTCTTCTATTATTCTATTTAATTTATCAGATGGAGAAGCGGGAGTAATGCCTGCTGCTTTTAAAAAGTCATCGTCGTTTTTATAATCTGAGGGTGCATACAAAACCTTATGATTAAAATTCAAAGTGATAAAAAATACCAATACTAATAGAGAAGGAAAACACATTAAAAACCAAATAAATGTACTTTGGTTATCAGGTGTCAAAAAAGGTAATATTCCCGTGCCCGATATTTCAACAATCCCCGCAAAAATTGCAATAATGCTTAGAGGATTTTTTATATGACCAATATTAGAGAACATAGAGTTACTCCCACTCAATCGTCCCCGGTGGTTTAGACGTAATATCATAGACCACGCGGTTAATGCCGCGGACTTCATTGATAATGCGCGTGCTAACCCGCCCTAAAAATTCGTGGTCGAAGGGGTAGTAGTCGGCGGTCATGCCGTCGGTAGAGGTTACGGCGCGCAGAGCGCAGACGAAATCGTAGGTGCGGGCATCGCCCATCACGCCCACGGTCTGGACGGGGAGGAGGACGGCGAAGGCTTGCCAGATGGCATCGTATAGGCCTGCGTTGCGGATTTCTTCCAAGTAAACCGTATCGGCCTTGCGGAGGATTTCCAACTTCTCGGGCGTGATTTCACCGGGAAGGCGAATGGCCAGACCCGGCCCCGGGAAGGGGTGGCGGCGAATGAAATCTTCGGGCATGCCGAGCGCGCGGCCAAGGTCGCGGACTTCGTCCTTGAACAGCTCGCGCAATGGTTCCACCAATTGCAGTTCCATATGCTCGGGCAGGCCGCCGACATTGTGGTGGGATTTGATGGTGACGGATGGCCCGCCTGTAAAAGATACGCTCTCGATCACATCGGGGTAGAGCGTGCCTTGGGCGAGGAAATCGGCGCCGCCGACCTCTTTTTTACATTCATCGAAAACATCAATGAAGAGCTTGCCGATAGTTTTACGCTTTACTTCGGGGTCTTTGACACCTTCGAGCGCGTGCAGGAAAATCTTGCTGGCGTCCTCATGGATGAGGGGGATGTTGTAGTGGTTTTTGAACAGGGAGACGACTTGTTCGCTCTCGCCCGCGCGCATCATGCCGGTATCGACATAAATGCAGGTGAGCTGCTCGCCGATGGCCTCGTGCAGCAGGACTGCTGTTACCGAGCTATCGACGCCGCCGCTCAAGCCGCAGATAACTTTGCCTTTGCCGACTTGGGCGCGGATTTTGGCGATGGCCTCGTCCTTGAAGGCGTTCATTGTCCAGTCACCTTTACAGCCGCAGATGTCGCGCGTAAAGTTTTTCAGCAGTTCCTTGCCGTGGGGCGTATGAACAACCTCGGGGTGGAATTGCACGCCGTAGAATCTACGTTTGTCATCGCCAACGAGCGCGAACGGCGCGCCTTGGGATTTGCCGATGATGTGGAAGCCTGCGGGGAGTTTGGCAACGTGGTCGCCGTGGCTCATCCAGACTTGCTCATGCGCGCCTTGTTCCCAGACATTCTTGGTGATGGGGGAGACATCGACGATATCGACATAGGCGCGGCCAAATTCGCGGCCTTCGCTCTCGCCCGCCTCGACGACGCCGCCGAGTTGTTGCACCATGAGCTGCTGGCCGTAACAAATGCCGAAGATCGGCAGGCCGAGTTCGAATATTTCTTGCGGGACGCTGGGGCTATCTTTATCGGTGACGCTGCATGGCCCGCCCGAGAGGATAATGCCCTTCGGGTTATAGGCCTTGATCTTGTCCATACCCGCCTGATTGAACGGCCAGATTTCGCAATACACGCCGCTTTCGCGCACGCGGCGCGCAATGAGCTGTGTGACCTGCGATCCAAAATCGAGGATCAGTATGTGATCGTGGTTTTTGGTGATATCGGGAACGGGGGCTGCGGCGCTCAGGGTCATTGGCATTTCTCTGTTTTTAAAGATTTTCTTTTATGCCTTTGGTTTTAACCGCAAGCGCGCCAAGACTCAAAGCATTTTTTTGGGGCTGCCGACATCTATAGGGCTTGGAAGTGCATGGCATTGCTGTTTATAATGATATTTTTCGTAAGGAGCATGACCAACCGATGACCAAACCGACCATATCATTCGAGTATTTCCCCCCGAAAACCGAGAAATCGGAAGCGGCGTTGTGGGAGGCGATGACCGATCTGGCCGCGCTGGAGCCGCAATATATGACGGTGACTTATGGCGCAGGCGGCTCGACACGGGACGGCACGCTGGCGACCCTGAAAAAGGCGCGCGATGAGTTTGGCATACCGCTGGCTTCACATCTGACATTCATCAACACCACGAAAGACGAGCTATATACGCTGGTCGATGATTTGTGGAAAGAGGACATCAAGCACTTGGTGGCGCTGCGCGGGGATATGCCCGGCGATTTGCAATGGCCGCTGGAAAACGATGACAATTATTTCCAGTATACATCCGATTTTGTCGAAGGACTGGTGGCGCGCCATCCGTTTGAAATCTCGGTCGGTTGTTACCCCGAAAAGCATCCGGATGCCCCTTCTATGGAGGCGGATTTGCGTGCGCTGAAGCTGAAATGCGATGCGGGTGCCACGCGCGCCATCACGCAGTTCTTCTTTGATAATGATTTGTTCTATTCCTTCCGCGATCAATGTGCGGAGGCAGGTATCGAAACACCGATCGTTCCGGGCTTGCTGCCTATCCATGATTTTAAATCCATGTGCAGCTTTGCGGGTAAATGCCAAGCCAGCGTGCCGGACTGGCTGCATGGCCGTTTCGAAGATGTGAGCGAAGAGGATGGTTTGAAAATCGCGCTGGATCTTCTGGTTGGACAAAGCGAGGATCTGGCAGCAAACGGGGTCGATCACATCCATTATTATACGCTGAACAAGGCGGGCATTACCACGCAGGCCTGCGAGGCGCTTGGGTATAAAAAGAAAAAAGAGGCGGCTTAGAAGCAAAATCCCTCGCTAATAAGCAGCGGGGATTTTGAAGAGAATTATCAGTTATTATTGAGGTTCCGGCACGGCGCTCAAGGGATCATAATTTGGGTCCTTGCGCAATTTTTCACCGTGACATTCAAGTTCATGCTCGAACGTCCCCATGTTGAAATTTTCATCCATAAAACTGTTGAATTCCTTATCTGACATGCCTCGAATAAGCGCAGGATCTTTTATTGCAGCCTGAGCAGCACATTCAAAAAATAAATTAAACAATACGGCCTTATCCAAGTTATTTTTGAGCTTATCGGCGAAGCAAGCCGCCAAAACAACCGATTTATCCGCACCTGGATCATATAATGATAAAGTATCATCACATTGTGCAAATGCTTGTGTTGCTACCAAACTTAAGGAAATTGCTGTGGTTGCTGCTGCTAATTTTTTATTCATAGTTTACTCGCTATGTAAGTTTTATTACATTCTATCTAATGGGTGTAAGGAATAATATTTGTTACGTCAATATATTTTCATATATTTTTATGATTATAGGAGAGGTACCGTTGAAAGAGAGATGGAAAAGATAATG
>CAXBAL010000055.1:0-10254 GCA_963973475.1 uncultured Micavibrio sp. | reverse complement strand
TATGGATTATTACAATAAAGATCAGGGACCGTTAGAGAATTTGATCAAGATGCTGGGCAATATGCCCGGCCTTGGCAACCGCTCCGCACGCCGCATTGCGCTATATTTATTGCAAAAACGTGAAACGGCGATGATCCCGCTGGCTTATGCCCTGCAAGACGCCGCCGAGAAAATCCAGAACTGTGATCGCTGCGGCAATCTGGATTTAAACAACCCGTGTAAAATTTGTTGTGATACAAAGCGCGAGGGCGGCAAAATCTGTGTGGTCTCCCATGTCAGTGATCTTTGGGCGATTGAGCGCACAGGCGCGTTTCGCGGTCGGTATTTTGTGCTGGGCGGTTTATTATCCGCGCTGGACGGGGTCGGACCGGAAGATTTGCACATTGATAAATTGGCCGATCAAATCCGCGAGAACGGATATGAAGAAGTCATTCTGGCCTTAAGTGCCACTGTAGATGGACAATCAACCGCGCATTATATCGCAGACCGCCTGCATGGGATGAATATTTCCATTACCCGCCTTGCGCACGGCGTCCCCGTTGGCGGGGAGCTGGATTATCTGGATGAAGGCACAATTACCACCGCCCTGAAATCCCGCTCCGCCGCTTAAATTATTTCTATTAAAAATATTCATTTTTTAATAGAAGCCCTCAATCGCCGGGCATGCTTTCGGACTACCGTCCGCCCTCGCACTTGCTCGGGATGTATGATACTCCACCGATCTATTCCTTCTCGGAAATGTAGACCGTGCCGTCCACACCATCGGCACGTAGGACGGCAATATGTGTATTATGCGCGGAAGCCTGCCCTTCTATCGCGAAATCATAATAAATGCCGCCGGGATAATAATGATCGCCGCTATCGGCCGTAACGTCCGCGCCGCCCATGGCGATATAAACAGCAACGCTGGCGTAGATGCTGATGATCTTGGTGTCCGCATCAAAGGCCGCCGTATTGCGCGCCGAAATGCTGCCCGCCGCAATCGTATGGGCACCGTTCTTTTTTAAACGCAGTGCCGGAAGCGGGTTATTATTGGAATCAATTGGTTGTGAGGTCATGGTATTTCCTTTCATACAATATAAAAATCCGGCGCGCAAAACTTTGCGTGCCGGTTCGGATTTTGGATAGAATTCTGGTTAGATAGAGAAACTATAATACACTCTGCGTCGATTGTAAAGGATTTTATTCCTACTGGTACAAGCGGTATATTTTGCGCACGTCGGTGCGGCCACGGATACTAAGGAAAGCCAGCGCGCTCCAGCCCGCTAGATGCATGCCAAAAGCGCTCGCACCAATGGGGTAATACACATCAAGCGCTACCAAAGCGCATAATATTGCGAGGCCTGCCGCTACTTTGCTCTTTGCGCTCGCTTTGGTAAAGGCGTTGCGTAACAACACGAGCAAAACAATCACGCCCGGAAGATACCCCAGTATTACGCCCGGCGTACCGAGTGTAAATATGCGGCGCTGTAAAGCCGAAATATCGCCGCGCGGTATGACCTCAAGCGCTTGTAAAACCGCGCTGCGCCCCCACCCATAACCATACCAGATATCGGGAGGCATGAGCGCCTTCACGGGGGTGGCAAAACTAAAATGCAGCACCATAAAGACCACAAACAAGCCGAAGCAAAGCCAGCCGAGAATGTCTCCGGCACGGTTGCTATGGCCAAAAACCTGCCCAAGCCAGAAAGCAATCACCAGAACGAATAAAGGCAAAAAATTGCGCAATATAATATCCGGCAAAGCGAAAAAGCTGTACGCCTCCGGATCGAAACTTTGCTGTATACGAAAGGCATATTCAATCTGATCATCCAAATTTGCTAAAGCGGCTGGAATAACAGGCTGAGCCGTGACCCAAAAGCCCCATACCAGATACATACATAACGCGGCGAGCAAAAACAGATTATGCCCGGAAAATGCTTTGGTGGCCCGAACGCCCCGGCTATAGCTGTCCTGACGGCGCATTTTGTAAATAAGCGCATCCGGCAAGCGCCTTCCTGTATGCGGTGGGTTTACCGTTTTTTGGTAATTATGCACTCGCTCCAACATCCAAAGCGCAATACCTGCGGCGAGCAAGCCCCACAGCAGTGCGATAAAGGCGGCGGTAACAGGTCCAAACACGGGATAAAGCGTTATTACACAAGACCCGACCAGCAAAAACATATACATGTATATAGCGCTGTCATAAAAATTTTTATGGATCATTATGTGCACCCATCAATCAGGTTTCGCAGACGGCTTTGATGGTTTGGACGGCAAAATATAATCAGCCGAATTCATCGTGCCGGCCGCATTCAGGCGCTTAATGATATCTATGGCGGGAGAATGCGGCGCGTCAGTAACCGCGGCGTCCCCCTTCATAGTCTGTAAGTTCCGTTCAATAACACTAAGGCGTAGCCAATGCGGCGCGTTGTAGGGATCATTTTGTAACGCACTTAACATCGCGGCGTGTGATTGTGCAAGAATTTGCGCCTGTTCGCTTTGGTCTTGGCTTATATCTAAAGATTGCGCGTAAAGATCAGCCGCACGGCCGGCCCATAAAGTCCCCGATTGTTGGCGCGATTGTATAAGAATAGTAAACAACGCCATGCTTATTATAGCCGCAATCAGGCACAAAGAACAATAAAGGGGGGCGCGTTTTGCTGCTAACATTGTAATACAATCTGCCAAATTCAAATGATTTAGGCTGTCTCTTCCTGATAATTACCGTAATAGTAAACGGTATCGCCATACCCATAGCGCACATGGCGTTTCACATCCACATTAGTAAGCGTAAAGGCAAGATTGTTGTATCCCATATCAGAGAATTGTTTGACACCACTCATGACGATTTCACGCGGGGTTCTGTCCCAGGCTACGGTGTATATAATCTCATCCGAATAAGTCGCCAGAATACGGGCGTCTGAAACCGCCATACAAGCGGGCGAATCTATGATAACCAGATCATATTCTTCCCGCAGAGCCTCGATTAAAGTTTCCATTTTAGACGAGCTCACCAAATCAAGGGCGCTGTTTGGAACGGATTTGGCACAGATAATGTGAAGGCCGGACGGATCATCCTTCATAATAACGTCTTCGAGTTTATTTTTACCGGTCAGATAATCCACCAAAGTGAAATCGTTAGAGCGGCCAAAAGAGCGGTGAACGTTGGGACGGCGCAAATCCCCGTCAATCAGGATTACACGCTCGCCCGATTTGGCGGCCAAGCGTGAGAGCCAACCGGAAAGCGTTGTTTTCCCCTCACCCGGGAAAGATGATGTAATCGTAATAACCTTGGGTTTCGAGCCGTTACGGCGGGCGCGCAAATTAATGACAGTGCGGAGTGTACGTACGGCCTCTGCCACGGTCGAGGACGGCTTTTCCAAAATAAATTTCGTCAATTCCTGCTGGGTTTTACTTTTAACAGCGGGGATAAGGGCAAAACAAGGGAAGCCGCAAAATTTCTCAAGCTGGCGCGCACTGCGGAATTTGTTGTCGGTTTTTTCAAGCAGGAATGAAATAAACATCCCGAAAAAGAGCGAGAACGCCAACCCAAGACTTAAAAACAGTAACCTGTCCGGATAGGATGGTTTTCCCGGCACCGCGGCATAGGAAATGACACGCGCTTGCGCTTCTTGCAACTGGTCTTGCTCGTCCGAACGTTTATAGGTTTGAAGAAAATTATCAAAAATGAGACGGTTTGAATCGGCTTCTCGCATAAGCTCGTTCAATCGAATCATCTTTTCATTTTCAACATCACGCACGTCTTTCAAGTCGTCCAGACCCTCTTGTAAAGCCCGCACACGTGCCTCCGCAACTTCGACTTCATTCCCAATACTGGCTGACACTTTTCTCATTTCGGAATCAATTTGCGAACGTACGCCCGCCAACTCATCCTTTAACTTCACAATGGCCGGATGGCGTTCACCGTAACGGTTCGAAAGATCGGAATATTGCTGCATGAGCTTTGCTTCATCTGAGCGTAGCTGCTGTATAAAGCTGGATTTCAAAACATCACCGGAGGTTTCGATATCGCCATCATTTTCAGACAAAGACCTAATCTGGCTTAAGCGCGCCTGAGCTTCAGCCAACGATGCTTTGGCGTTAATTAATTGCCCGTTTAGTTGTGATACCTGCTCGGTGGAAACATAGGTGCGGATACCTTCGGTGAGATTATTGACTGCGCGGTATTCAGCAACCGCCATCTCGGATTCGCGCACCTGATTGCGAAGCTCCTGCAAGCGGCCATCCAACCAATCGGTCAGCTTGCGGCTGGCCTTGAACTTTTCCTCAAGCCGCTCTTCAATATATAAATCCGCGGTGGTATTGGCAATTAAGGCCGCCTTCGCAGGATCAGGCGACACATATTGAATTTGAATCGCATAGGAGCCGGGTATGGACCGAACGGATAAATTTTGCAGGAAGCGCGTAATAACGGTGTTAATCTGATGCTCAACCACCTCGGGCGGTAAACTGTCCAGCTCCGATTTAAATACACTGAAGGATTTGTAACTTTGTTTTTGGTTGAGGAGTTCCGGTGCATATTCTTGCAGTGAGCGTCTATACGCTATGTTAAATTCCGGGTCAGTCAGCAGCTCCAGCCTTTCAATAACTTTACGCGCCATTGAACGAGAGCGCAAAAGCTCGATTTCATTCATAACAAGGGTTGAATCAAAGCGTACATAATTATCAATCAAAAGCTTTAATTCAGCCGGAACATTACTCTTTTGATCGCTTTCGACAAGGACGAGCGAACGGGCCGTATATTGCGGCTTTATGAACGTCAGTATCATAATTGTTAAAGATAACCCGATAAGGGTAATGCCGAAAATTACGTATTTACGGCGCCACAGCATCAAGAATATTGCACGGATATCAATTAGAACATCTTCGTCATTTTGTGAAGATGGCTGACTTTGCGGCGGATTATAAACCTTCGTCGTGTGGCCGTCGCCCGGTAGTTGGTTGTTCGTGGTGTCAGAGTTCATCGTAATTTCGCCTAGAAAAAGCGCTCCTCTACCAAAATAACATCACCGGGTTGGACATTATCATCCTTACCCAAAAATATATGAATTTTTTCATCGCCTTGAAGCTGGCGCGTTACCTTTATCTTGCTTTGTTTGGCACGGTAGGTAAACCCCCCGGCGATTGCTACCGCATTGCGTATGCTCATATCGGTTCTGAAATCGAAACTCCCGGGATTTCTTACTTCGCCCATGACATATATCGGACGGAACTCAGCGACTTCGATCGCTATATTGGGATCTATAAGAAAACCATCAGATAGTTTCGCATTCAAACTATGGCGCACTTCAACAACAGTCAGATCTTTTACCTTCACCTCTTCGATCAAAGGAAATGATATATATCCCTCCTCATTCACGAGATAGGTACCGGACAAATTCGGCTCGCCATAGATAGTGATTTTGATTTTATCACCGCTGCCCAGGCGGTAACTCGCCCCTGAATTATCGGGTATTTGAAGCGGTATCTCTTCGTGTATAACCGGAGCGTGGACATCCTGTGGAGGAGCACCCTGCCCGGATAGACTTTCAGGCGAGACCAGCTCAAGCTTGTTTTCGTCATACTGGGCATAGCTATTCCCATAGGAAAGCGGCAGGATAATAAATCCAGCAATAAGCATGAAAATTATAAATCTATTCAAGGACATAGTATTTATTGAAAGCCAAAAGGCAGGTGGGTTGCTTAGAAAAAACGAATGTTCACACATTATAGTGTAATCGGAAAAAACAAATCCCACAACTATGATATTGAAATTTAAATATTTTCACCTAAAAAAGCGATAGCTAAGCGACCGTCAAGGTCTACGTTAATTAATCCTTGGTCTCGCCCGGAATAAAAACATGCTCAACCACCTTGCGGCCCACGGGAATCTCGACAAGACTGACCGTTATTTGCGGTTTTGACGGGCCGTTTGTTACCATGCCCTCATATTTTGAAAGCGCCTCGGCGAAGCGGTTTGCGGCTTCCAGCGGCTCGGTTTCATATAAGGGGCGCTGGAGCAACAAAGCATATTCATATTTAGCGGTTTGGCCGATAATATCGCTTTGGCGGCGCAAGCGCACCAAATATTGCGAAAGCTTGGCAACCGCGTATTCGGCGGCATAGGGGCCATCCATCTCGAGAATATTACGATAATTACTCATACTAATGAACAAAGTGTAGGTTTGCTCGCCATAGCGGTCGGCACGGTCAATTGCGGATAAAAACAGTTGGTTGAAAGCAGATTTGGCAATCACACCGCCCGCGCTGGGGAAATCTTCTGAATCATCACCAATACGGGCAACGAGATCGGAAAAATATTGCGCATGGTCGATTTGTTTTTCAAACGCGGCTGAATCAATCGGCTTTTTCAGCAAATCGTTACAACCCGCTTTAATCGCCTCTTCCTGAGAGGCAGTATCGGAGCTTAAAAATATATAAGGATAGTTACCGACAGAGCGGCGTATGTTTAATATAACCGGCCGAGGTGAGGTTAATGGCGCCGGATCGAGAAAGATAATATCGAATTTCTCGTGCGCAAGGCGGTCAATAGCAGCGTTTTTTGATGCTTCTTCGAAAACCTGATGCCCTTTGGCTTCCAGTTTTGATCTTATCATCTGCAAGACCATTTCATCGCGGTCAACAGCCAGTATTTTCATGTATCGTCTCGATCTATTCGTTTATGGATGGTCTTTAATAAAACCAGGTGCTTGTAAGAATACTATAAATTCAATTTCTTTATGATCCTTTAAAATAAGCGAAAATGAAAGCAGAAATATTCTTAATTGAATGAGGGATATAAATATTGATCGAAATCTTTGACAAAGGCCTCGCTTTAGGCTAACTAATGCGAATTAATGACGTAAAAAGATTGCCCAGGTGGCGGAATTGGTAGACGCGCTACGTTCAGGTCGTAGTTCTCGTAAGGGAGTGAAGGTTCAAATCCTTTCCTGGGCACCAAAAAAAGAATTGTAAATACCCTCTATGAGCATCGAGCTATACAAGGGCGATCTGCCCGACAATATGGATTTAGGCAAGGTTGTCGCCATTGACACCGAAACCATGGGCCTGAAACCCCGCCGTGATAAACTATGTCTTTTACAAATCTCGTCCGGTGACGGCGTTGCGCATCTGGTGCAATTTGACCGCTCCACATACGATTGTCCGAATTTAAAAAAATTACTGGCCGATGAAAGTGTCATGAAAATCTTTCATTTCGCCCGTTTTGACATTGCGGTCTTACAATATTATCTCGGCGTGGTGACAAAGCCCGTTTACTGCACGCGTACTGCGTCCAAACTGGTGCGCACCTATACAGATCGCCATGGCCTTCGGGATAATTGCCGCGAACTATTGGGCGTTGATATCTCCAAGCATCAGCAATCCTCGGACTGGGGCGCAGAAGAACTCACACAGGATCAACTGGAATATGCTGCAGGCGACGTGTATCACTTGCATGCGCTCAAGGAAAAATTCGATGTAATGCTGGCCCGTGAAGGCCGCACCGATCTGGCGCGCCGCGTCTTCGATTTCCTGCCAACCCGTGCCGAATTGGATATTCTAGGTTGGGCCGGTACAGGGTTTCTGGATCATTAACATCATCAGGAGCGCTCGCAATCATGGCGAAAGAAGCCTTAACCAATAAGGATTACCACCCAATGCATGACGACATCCAATCCGCCAAGCGCGTTCTGAATGAAGAAGCCAAAGCCCTAAGCGCGCTGGCCGAGAGCATTGGCACCCCGTTTTCAGAAGCCATCGACATCATCCATACACGCAAGGCATCGATGCAAAGCGCCGCCCGAGGCCGCCTGATTGTAGCCGGTATCGGTAAAAGCGGCCATGTTGCGCGCAAAATTGCCGCCACGCTCGCCTCGACAGGCACCCCATCTTTCTTTGTGCACCCCGGCGAGGCCAGCCACGGCGATATGGGCATGGTTACGCAAGACGATGTCGTGCTCATGCTCTCCAACTCCGGCGAGAATCCGGAGCTGTCGGATTTAATCCATTATACCCGCCGTTATGATATTCCGCTGGTCTCTATCACAAGCAAACCTGAGAGCACGCTGGCGAAACATTCCGATGTTGTATTGTTATTGCCCGCGATGGGCGAGGCATGTCCGCATGGGCTGGCGCCCACAACATCAACAACCATGATGATCGCGCTGGGTGATGCGCTGGCCGTGAGCCTTTTGGAGCGCATGGCACTCACGACCGATCAGTATAAAGTATTTCACCCGGGCGGTAAGCTGGGGCAGAAATTGATGAAGGTCTCCGAGATGATGATCGCCCGCGATGATCTGCCGATGATCAGCGAAAGCGCGAAAATGGATGAAGCCATTTTGGTCATGACCGAAAAAAATCTAGGCGCAGTGCTGGTAGTTGATGAAAATAAAGAGCTTTTGGGTATTTTCACCGATGGGGATTTAAAACGCCACATGGCGCCCGATCTTTTGGAGAAAACTGTCAGCACCATCATGAGCCGTAATCCCAAAACCATCAGCCAGAACGCACTGGCCGTTGAGGCGCTGGATATGATGACCAAAACGCCCGGGAAATATCTAACAAGTCTGATCGTAACGGATGAGCACGGCAAACTGGCGGGCATGATCCGCCTGCAAGATTGTCTGCAAGCGGGAATTGCTTGACACCACACCGCCCTTCTGGCTTTTCTAATGCCATGGATAATACCAGCCAAGATGATAATAACGCTGCCCAAGTGCAGCCCCCCGAGATAAATCCGGGGCAGGAGCGACTTGAGCGTTTAAGCCGTTTCAGCGCGGACAAACAGGTTATGCCCAGCGCGGGCTATACAAGCTTTATCCGCCGCATGCGCCTTTTTCTACCGCTGGTCGCGGTGTGTATTATTGTCGCCCTGATGGCATGGCCGGACCGCCAGAGCACCATCGCCATTTTGGAAGAAAGCCAGAAAGAATCGCTGCAGAGCATTCGTAAAAACGAGCTGAGCAGCCCGAAATTCGAAAGCGTAGACAGCAAAAACCAACCCTTTACCATTACCGCCGCCAGAGCTGTACAAGCAGATAATGACGAAAACGTTTTACTGCTTGAGCGCCCGCTTGGTGAGTTGCAACTCAATACAGGCGGACGCGTGACATTGCAATCCGAGAGCGGAAAATATTGGCAAGAGCAAGAGCAACTCAAGCTCGAAAACGAAGTCGCGCTTAAAAACAGCGATGGGTATACGCTAAATACAGCCCGACTCGATATCGACATGAACGCAGGCACAGCCAAATCTGAAACCGATGTCAGCGGCTTTGGTCCTGCAGGAACCCTTGTGGCCACAGGGCTGCAAGCCGACAATAATGCGGGTGTACTTGTTTTCTCCGGACCTGCGCGATTGGTCTTAAAAGACGCCGGATCGCTGCAAGGATTGGCAAATAACGGGGGTAGTGAGCAATCCCAGTCCAGTGAAACACAAAATACAGAGCCGGAAAGTACGGCCAATGATATAACCGAGGCCCCTTAAAGGGAAATGAGCATGACAAAAAGAACCATAGTATTCACCGCCATTTTTACTCTCTGTACACTTATTGCCCAGACGATGCATGTACAGGCACAAAATAGCACCGCTGCATCAAACAGCAAAGAACCGCTGGAAATCACCGCTGATGGCACACTGGAATGGCACCGCAACGACAATATTTTTGTCGCCACAAAAAATGCCCTGGCCAAACAGGGTGAGGTTTCTGTCGCCGCAGCCAAATTAATCGCCGATTATAAAGACGGCGATGGGCAGGATTTCGAAATATGGCGCGTACGTGCCAGTACAAACGTACACATACAATCACGCGACACCAGCGCCTATGGCGATAACGCCACCTATGACATCAATGACGGTTATGCCGAGATAACTGGCAGTGATCTGCGCCTGATCTCACCCGATCAAACGGTCAAGGCGCGCGATAAATTCGAATATTGGGCGGTGGAAGGCAAGTTGGTCGCCATCGGCAATGCCCGCATCATCCGCCAGAATGAACAGGGCGAGATTAACACGCTGGACGCCGATGTCATTACCGCCTATCTGAAAGACAACGCCCAAGGCCAGCGCGTTCTGGACCGCATGCAGGCCGATGGCAATGTGGTGATTACCACACCGACCGAAACGCTCAGCGGCGATGCAGGCACCTATAACGCCAACACACAAATCGCCGAGATTACCGGCAATGTTAAAATCAAGCGCGGCCCCAATATTCTGGAGGGTGGCAAGGCAGAAGTGAATATGGAGACCAGCATCAGCCGCATGTTCGGCAG
>CAXBAL010000054.1:0-10336 GCA_963973475.1 uncultured Micavibrio sp. | reverse complement strand
AAGCCAGTAAAGGCCTGTTGCGGTTTTTACCGACACGTTCCAGTATTATATCAATCGGCGCATCAACCCAAATGGAGAGCGAGTCGTTAAAGATTGCCTCTGCAGTATCCGCATTCATTATTGCGCCGCCGCCGGTAGAAATTACCGAAGGCCCCTGCTGCAAAATATCCTGTATTGTTTTTGCCTCGACGCTACGAAAATTTTCTTCACCCCATCGCTCGAATATTTCGGCGATGCTGCATCCTGCCTTGGCCTCGACCAATGAATCCGTATCGTGATACTCCAGCCTGAGCGCCTGAGCGAGCAAACGCCCAAAATAGGTTTTGCCTGTTCCCATCATACCGACCAGCACGATAGGTGCGCCGTGATCAATTATTAAGCCTCTAACATCTTTCTTCATGAGAGCCTTTATAGCGCAAATTCATACAGAATTGAAAAAATATTGCGTATATAGTTCAGGAAAGACAATTGATCTTCCGGGGCTTTTTTTATAATGTGGCCTTCAACATTTAATCATAAGGACTATACCTATGAAATTGCTGAAATATGTTTTCGGTATTGCCATTCTTGCCGTTATCGCGGCCTTTGCATTTTTCGCCGTTATTGATGTTCCTGTCCAGCAGGAAGAAGTGCGCGTTCAAATCCAAAGCGAGAGCCTGTAGTATGCGTATAAACAAAGCAATCCTGTGCTCAGGCGTTATACTTGCGGCATTTTTCGCGGCTATTCCCGCACAAGCGCAAACCGAAGCCAAAGCCGTCAAAAAACGTCCGGCCGTTCTGGATGTGAATTACAACCGTATGGAATCGCTCGGCCTTTTCAATACGCCGGGCGATGGCAGTTTGGGTCGTGATTTATGGGACAACACCAGACGCTCATTCTTGGTCGGTTTTTTGGCGAAAATACCGTCGCCTAGTCCAGATTCATTTACCCACCAGCGCATGGTGAACGGATTGCTGCTCAGTGAGGCCAATGCAGGCTTAATCGTCGACGATATAGACATCGAGCCGGGCAAAGATATTCTTACCTTGCGTCTGAACCGCCTCAATCAAATGGGCGCTTACAAACAAGCCTTTGATCTTTATTCCAAATTGGGACAAGAGCCATACCATTCCGATCTGGCAAAAGCCGGAATTACCGCCATGCTTTATAACGGTGAGCGCTCGTTGGCTTGCCTTGAATATAAAACAGTTCAGAACCGTGACTTCAGTGATGAATTCTGGCTGGATATTAGCCTTTATTGTAATTACGCCCTAAATGATGAGCAGGATCTTGATGCACGTAATGATCTTGATCGCTCGCCCTTGAAAACCTTTAAGAATATTGCTGCGAATGCGGGTTACAAGCTATCTTATTCTTCCAAACGCCTTAATGACCTTCAAGATCTGGAGCGCGCAATTTTGGTGGCGGAAGACCGTCTAATATGGCCCGATATCACCAAAAGCTTTTTAGAAAATCTGCCGCTGAACCATCTTGGCATCCTCGTTGCCAGAACCGAGCTTAGCAATAATGACCGTTTCCTCGTTCTGTCCACGGCCGCCAATCGCGGGTTGGTAGGCAACAAACGTCTTAAGAGCTTTTACACACGCGTCTATGACGAAGAGTTGCGCCAGTTGGACAATCCGCAAAATCAGGGGTGGAAGACTATTCCACTGGCCTATCACAATATAGAAAAGGCGCGCACTTCCGAAGAGAAATGGGATCATCTTCGCAGCGCTATGGAGTATATGGATACTTATGGCGCGGGCGCTTTAATTCCATTTGGCCAAAGCATGCAAACACTGGAAGTCGAAGGGCAAAACGAATCGGTTGTTTTGAAGGCTGTGAAAATTATTGAAGCCTCCGGCGAGAACCTTCCCGGGAAATGGTACAGATACTACACACAGATAAATCCCGAGACCGGGGCCGGCAAAAAAATGCGCCTAATTAGCGGCATTATGTCCAACCCTGAGCCATCTGAAATACTGCAAGACCCTGTTTTACAGCCCTATTTCGAGAAACTTGGCGAAAAAGACAAAAACGAATATTTCAACATTATAGAAAATCTTGACAAAAATCTGAAAGATATCCATAATGCTGAAGCAATTTATGTTAATGATTATGACTTGACTTTTACTGAGCATTATGTAATGCCTATGCCACGTGTGTGGAACCAATTAGTAAATTCAAGCCATGACAAACGGATTGGAGAAGCGGTTCTGCTTAGTACCGTAATGCTTCATAAGCATTCTCTGGGAGATATGTATCCCGGAGTAGCCAGTGATGTATTACAAAGCATAAATACTGTGGGATTAACTAATATATCCAAATCTATGGCTCTTGAGTCTGTTTTGGATCAACAATAATAAATTAAGGAGAAAAACATGGCTCGTCCAGGTCGTCCAGCAATGCCCAAACCGGATTTACATCCGTTGGTGGATTCATTTTTAGAAATGTTAACAACAGAGCGCGGAGCCGCGATGAACACGAGACATGCCTATTGGCGTGATCTGGCCGATGTTTCATTATATCTGCGCAATGAAAAGAAAATCGAGATTGATAAGGCGAATACTGAACACCTTCAGTCCTATCTGAAAGATTTGAGCGAGAAAACGCACAACAAAGGCACCAACAATTCCAAGATCGCCGTGCGCACCGTTGCACGCCGCCTGTCCGCTTTGCGCCAGTTCTACCGTTTTGTAGTGTCCGAAGGCCTTCGCGCGGATGATCCGACATCCACAATCGAAAGCCCGAAACAAACACGCACTTTGCCAAAGACTTTGAGCGAAGATGAAGTAAGCCAGCTGATCAAAACAGCGGGAATCTCCGGCACAGCCGAGAGCGTTCGCCTTGTTTGTTTGCTGGAAATGCTTTATGCCACTGGCCTGCGCGTATCGGAACTCGTCGGTTTGCCCCTTTCCGCGATCGGTGAAGACAACCAGTTCCTGATGGTAACCGGTAAAGCCGGACGCGACCGCATGGTTCCGTTGACAGACCCAGCTCAAGAAGCAATCACGAATTACATGAACCTCCGCAAACAGTTCATCGGTGGTGAAAACCCTGATGTGCAGCAGCAATGGTTGTTCCCGTCCAGAACATCAATCAGTGGCCACCTGACCCGTCAGCGCTTCGCCCAGTTGTTGAAAGATCTGGCACGCGCAGCCGATGTTGATGAAAGCCGCGTATCACCACACATTCTGCGTCACGCTTTTGCCACGCATCTTCTAAGCCGCGGCGCCGATTTGCGCAGCGTACAGAAAATGCTGGGCCATGCGGATATTGCAACGACACAGATTTACACACATATGGTTGGTGAAAATCTGAAAAACACTGTTGAGGAAAAGCACCCGCTTGCTAAAAAAGCAGCCGGTAAGTAATTACCCCCTTAATTAATTTAAGACAGGCAGACTGATTCATTTGAAATCGTCTGCCTGTTTTGCTATCAATGTCCCTTCGGATCAATAACGATAATAAAGAACAATGAGCCAATTAGATTTTGAAAGACCCATACTGGAATTAGAGGGAAAGATTGCCGAGCTTCGCAATGTCAGCGGCGAGAATGCCGTACATATTGCAGAAGAGATCAATCGCATGGAGGAAAAATCCTCCCGCCTTCTTAAACAAGCCTATGGTAAATTGACCGCCGCGCAAAAAGTTCAGGTCGCACGCCATCAAAATCGTCCGCATTGCTCGGATTACATCAAGGAATTAATACAAGATTTCACACCGCTGGCCGGTGATCGCAATTTTGCCGAAGATCATGCACTGATTGCAGGACTAGGCCGCTTTAACGGGCAATCCTGCATTATTATGGGTCATGAAAAAGGATCGGACACCGACAGCCGTATCAAGCATAATTTCGGCATGGTGCGCCCTGAAGGATACCGCAAGGCACAGCGCCTGATGAAGATGGCGCAGCAATTCCAAATTCCTGTGATTACCTTTATTGATACCGCCGGTGCCTATCCCGGTAAAGGCGCGGAAGAGCGTGGCCAGAGCGAAGCCATCGCCAAATCCATCGAAACCTGCCTTCGCACCGAAGTGCCGATCATTTCCATCGTTATTGGCGAAGGTGGATCAGGTGGCGCGATTGCAATTGCCGTGGCCGATAGAATTTATATGCTGGAGCATTCAATTTATTCCGTTATCTCGCCCGAGGGCTGCGCCTCCATTTTATGGCGCAGTGGCGATCAGGCCAAGGAAGCAGCAAACGCCCTGAAACTGACCGCGCAGGATTTGCATTCTATGAAACTAATTGACGGCATCATCAACGAACCCTTAGGCGGTGCCCATCGTCATAAAGGCGAAACCGTCGCCAATGTCAAATCAACGCTGGATAAAGCCCTGAAAGATTTGATGCCTTGGGATGCAAAGCCCCTCATACAAAAGCGTAGAGAGAAATTTCTGGCCTTTGGTCGCAATATCTAAAAATTCTGCAGCTTAAATATCTTTGGATTTCCGTTAAGCGGAGGCAGCCCGTGCGCTACTTTCTATGTTCTTTATTTCCGCAGACGTAACGCGGTAGAACACAGGAGCATTGCTAACGGTAATGCGGGCGCGCGCTTTCATATTCTCAAAATTGCCGTGCCCTGCCCGTTCATGGCCGATCTCTGTCGCAGAGGCTTTAAAGTATAACATGATAAAAACGCGGATGGCCGCGGTTAAAGACGTGTTGGGCTTTTTCCGCAAACTGATAAGTGAGCAAAGATCATGTTTGGTACATTTTTCACGCTTGGCAATATCTTTCATGGCGAGCCACATTTCCGGCTCAAGCCTTACAGACGTTCGTTTGCCAAGAATAGTGACATTGCGGCTCACCAACGAGCTTTTTGCAATCTCGTGTCCACCATTAATAAAATTTCTATGTTCCATTAAAAATCCCCGTTAAAAATTAATAAACCTATGCGTGCATAATACTTCATTTGCAAGCAATATCAATTATTTTTCTAGTGGGAGTTGTATTTTAAGTATATTTATTTTCTTATAACGTGCAGTGACAAGGCATGGATTTGTAGTTTTAATTCGTCCGCCAAACATAAATTTACTTTTCTATGTGCCTCTAGGCGGCTGTCGCCATCAAATTGCGAGGACGCTATGGACACTTTAAAATGGCTCTCCCCGCTGCCGTCATCACCGGCATGGCCTTTATGTTTATGGCTCTCATTTTCAACCATAAGAATATTAGGCTTAAATTCTTCGGTCAGTTTTTGCTTGATAATTTCTTCTACGCGCATAGCTTTCTCTCAAATCTATTCCAAATGTTACCATATTCCGCTAAAATAGTGGGTATGAAGCAAATAAACTATAAGCAAAGATGTCACGGATCAAATTAAAACCCAATTCTGCGGAATATGCAGACAACAACGCGCCGCGCAGCAAAGACAAATTGTGCGAGATGTACGGGTGCGATTTGAAGGGGGATTACAAAGCCCCAAAACATCGGGGGCTGAATGAATATCACCATTTTTGCCTTGATCATGTCCGTGAATACAACAAAGCGTGGAATTTCTTCAGCGGTATGAGTGATAACGAAGTACAGGACCATATGCATAAAAGCTATTATGGTTTCCGCCCGACATGGAAATACGGGGTGAATGGCGATGCCAGCGAGGCCTTGCGTGATAAAATCTGGCAAACGTATAACTTTACGGATGAGCCGCCGCCCAAAAGTGGCGAGCATGCCCGCAAAGCATTCGAGCGAGAAAGAAATTCTGGCTTCGAAGTGCATAGTCCGGAATTTCATGCCCTCGCCATCATGGGACTATCCCCGCCTGTCGATTTAAAAATGATCAAATCGCGCTATAAAGAGCTGGCAAAAAAGCACCATCCCGATTTGAATAAGGGATCAAATAAATCAGAAGAACTTCTCAAAGAGATCAATATGGCGTATACCATATTGAAGGTCGCCTTTGAAAAATTCGAGGATCTCCCTCAACGATAAGAGAAGTAACAATGCCATTAAATGAAGTAGACGAGCTGGATAAGAACAAAGAAGCCGGTGGAATGTCCTTTGACATCACCACGATCAAAAATAAGGAAGGCAAATATACCTCTATCCCTGATATGAAGTATAATGTGCGCGAGACTTTCGGGCTGGATATTGACTGGCAAGTGCCGGGATTTAGCGAAGACAGCGCCAATGTACCCGAAATCGACAAGACCTACCGCTTTGACCATGACACCACACTGGCCATATTGGCCGGATTTAGCCACAACCGCCGCGTGATGGTGCAAGGGTTTCACGGAACGGGGAAATCGACACATATAGAACAAATCGCGGCGCGCCTGAACTGGCCGTGCGTGCGTATTAACCTTGATTCCCATGTCTCCCGCGTGGATTTAATCGGGAAAGACCAGATAGTCCTGAAAGAAGGCAAGCAAATCACCGAATGGAAAGAAGGCTTGCTGCCTTGGTCACTGCAAAATCCTGTTGCGCTGGTGTTTGATGAATATGATGCGGGGCGGCCCGATGTGATGTTCGTGATCCAGCGCGTGCTCGAGGCCGAGGGGAAACTCACTCTGTTAGACCAGAACAAGATTATTCGTCCGCATCCGGCCTTCCGCCTATTTGCCACTACCAACACGGTCGGCCTTGGCGATACGACAGGTTTGTATCATGGCACACACCAAATCAATCAGGGGCAGATGGATCGCTGGAACATTGTCACCACGCTGAATTACCTGCCCCATGATGATGAAATGAACATCATGCTGGCCAAATTCCCTGATCTGGATACCGACAAGGGCAAGGACAATATTGATAAAATGGTGCGCATGGCCGACATGACCCGCGAGGGCTTTATCAACGGCGATCTTTCCACCCTCATGAGCCCGCGTACGGTGCTGAGCTGGATCGAGAATATGATCATTTTCGATGATAACCGCGAGCTTGCGTTCCAGCTCTCGTTCCTGAACAAATGTGACGAGACAGAGCGCCCGATTATCGCTGAATATTACCAGCGCTGCTTCGGGGTTGATTTACCTATCAGCGCTATTCGTAATGTTGCTGTGAGTTAAGCCCTTTTCAATCACCAGATAAAGGCAATATCTTTCCAATGACCAACGCCTTTGAACAATTCAAGAATGTCACCTCCTCCGTTCTACGGACTATTGCAGGGAATAAGGAGATCGAGCCGAGCTTTAGCGCTGGCGAAGCGCCGATAGGTACTGTTGGATCGCTAACCCATCCGCGCCTGCCGTTGCCGGAGCATTCGATGAGCGCGGAATCGGTAAGGCTTGCGCGTGGGTGCGCCGATGCTAATGCGCTCAAGATCGCCCATCACAATCAAAAACTGCACTGGGATGAGGCACCGCAAGATGCCCGCGCCAAAGCCGCATTCGAGGCGCTGGAGCAAGCGCGGTGCGAGGCGGTGGGGATGAATGCCATGCGCGGCGTGGCACAGAACCTTTCGGCTGTTATGGAGGAAAAATGCCGCCGTAAGGGATATGGCGGGGCGGAGACGCGGGATCAAATCCCCCTGCCCGATGCGCTGCATGTACTGGCAAGGCAGGCGATGAGCGGTGAACCGCCTACCGCCTCCACGCAAAAGGTGCTGGAGCTTTGGCAACCGTGGTTACAGGAAAAGCTGGGCGCGGACGGGCTGGCGGAATTGAAAACCGCGCTGAAAGACCAGAGCGGGTTTGCAAAAATAGCACGTTCACTTATTCGCTCGCTGGATATGCCGGCGCCCGAAAAGGATTTGGAGACGGAGCCGGAAGAAGATCAAAGCGGCGGGAATGACCCTGATAAGCCCGACAGCGATGATCAGGACGAGGAAAATTCATCCGAAGACGCGCAAGAGGACACATCCGGACAGCAAGGCATGGAGGAAGACGAGCTCAGCGACGGTGCCGAGGAGTTCGATACCGGATATGACGAGATCATGGATGACATGCTGGCCGATGATATGCAGAGCGGAGAAACGCCCGCCGAAAACAGTCCGCCGCGCCCCGAGAGCTTTATTCATGGCCCCGAAGGGCGATATTTGATTTATACCACTGAGTTTGACGAGGAAATCGCCGCCGATGAGCTGGCCGATCCGCATGAGATTAAACGCCTTAGGGAATTGCTGGATAAACAGCTCTCGCATAATCAGGCTATTATCACCAAACTGGCAAACCGCCTGCAACGCAAATTAATGGCGCAGCAAATGCGCACGTGGCAGTTCGATCTGGAGGAAGGCATTCTGGACACCGCCCGTATTGCGCGCGTGATTGCCAACCCCAATGTGCCCCTGACGTATAAGCAGGAAAAGGAAATGCCGTTCCGCGATACGGTGGTGAGCATTTTGATTGATAATTCCGGCTCCATGCGCGGGCGCCCAATTGCGATTGCGGCGATGACGACCGATATTATTGCCAAGACCTTAGAGCGCTGCGGCGTCAAGGTCGAGATATTGGGCTTTACCACCCGCGCATGGAAAGGCGGAAGCTCTCGCGAGCTCTGGATGGAAAATGGCCGCCCTGATATGCCAGGACGGTTGAACGATATTCGTCACATCATCTATAAAGGCGCGGATGAGGCGTGGCGGCGCACGCATAAAAATCTCGGCCTGATGCTCAAGGAAGGCTTGCTGAAAGAGAATATTGATGGGGAGGCGCTGGTCTGGGCCTATAACCGCCTTGCCAAGCGCGGGGAAGCGCGCAAGATCATGATGGTGATCTCGGACGGCGCGCCGGTTGATGATTCGACGCTTTCGGTGAACCCATCCAATATTCTAGAGCAGGATTTGCGCAATGTTATCAACTGGATCGAGGGGAAAACCCCGGTAGAGCTGACCGCCATTGGCATCGGGCATGATGTGACGCGGTATTATAAAAAGGCACTGACCATCGCCGATGCCGACGGGCTGGCGCAGGCCTTGATCGGGCAATTGGCCGATTTGTTTGAAGAAAATTAACGATTTCCGTATAGTATTAGAACCGATTGTATAAAACAAAAGGAACGGCAATGTCCGCAAACCGGACCAATACGGAAATAAGAATGCGTTTCAACGGATTAAATCTTAAACACGGCACGCAATATGTCACCCTGTCCGCCGAGCCGCAGACATGGCGCGATATTCTGGATATTGTTAAATCCTATAGCCATATGGGGCCGGAGCTTCGGTCCTACACCACCGTTTTTCCCGAACAGGCAAAAACCGCGCGCGATGAATTGCAGGAGCTGGTCAATCACCAGCAGAGCCAATTCATAACCTCGCGCGATAATTTCGACGCCATCCAGATTCTGGTGAGCGAGTATGGCGATTTCGGCTATGGCGGTTTAAACAAGCTCGCGCAGAAACCCGCCAATATTGACGAGACTCGCTATGACGATCTGGCTGAGAAATGCAGGGAAGCCGCCGAACAGATAAAGGCGGCGCTATAAGAATAAGAAAGAGCAAAGAACAGGAACAACGATAAAAATAATATATGAACGATAACAACGTCACCATAGCATCCGTCATTGCCAGCGGACATTCTTTCCACGATCATAAACAGGAGTTCAGTGATCCCGCGCTTGGCCGTGAGATTGATATTACCAATAAGAACGGACGGGCCGCCCAGTCCGGCCTTGCGCGGTATATTATCGAGGCTATGCAATCCGATTCTGCACGCGTTTTTACAGCCTCAGGCGATAAAGCCAGAAACGGGCACCCCACCAGTTACATCTATAATACACAGGACAATACCTTGTTGATACTGGACGCCAATCACAGCAAGGATTTCGGTACAATATTCCGTCCTAATTCTGGAAACACGAAATTCGAACGCTTACGTGAAAACGCCGGCTCCCCGCCTATTAAAAAGGGGGCAAAAGCCGTGCAACATGCGATAGCTGTTTTCGAAAACGCTATTTTCAAGAAAAATCCCGAAGCTTTGCGTACGCTGAAGCAAATGGCGGAGCGAATTCAGGTTCCGGTGCACGAGCCGAAAACGTTGGTCGAGGCGCATAAACAGGCCGGCAAGCCCAAGAGGCCTGCTATGAGCAGCCTTCTTGCCGAAGCGGCAAAAAAGCCAAGGCCGGAGCCGGATAAGCCGGAAGATTACATTCAAGACGAAGTAGCCGATATTCTGAGCGATGAGGACACATTGGGGTTCTGGGCCGATAAAGAGGCGCGCGTCACCCATTATATGAATGAAAAGCGCAAAACGGTGGTTACGCTCTTTCCCTCCGGACAAAAGATGCACAGCTTTAATAAGACCCATGACTTCTATGAATTTCTCGACCAGAAAATCGAGGAAAGCGCCCGCGCCCGCGGTGAGGAGCCGGAACTTATTAGCGGCGGTCATGCTGCCTTATCTGCACAATATAAAGAAACCATGGGCAAACCGCCGCGAGGTGGCAGCAATTTATCAGAAATCGGCAAGCAATTA
>CAXBAL010000053.1:0-10492 GCA_963973475.1 uncultured Micavibrio sp. | reverse complement strand
CTGGTCGTCGTTTAGGCGTGAAAAAATATGGTGGTGAGCAGGTTCTAGCCGGTAACATCATCGTGCGTCAGCGCGGCACAAAATATCGCCCAGGTAAAAATGTCGGTCTTGGTAAGGATCACACAATTTACGCATTGGTTGACGGTCAGGTTGTGTTCACACGCAATACTTCCGGCGGCAACCCAACCGTAAATATTGTACCGGCAGCCAATGACGCCAAAGGCGCCAAAGCAGCCGAATAATTTACGGCCCTAAACAAAATTCAAAAGAGGGGAAGCGCTTACGCCTCCCCTTTTTTAATGAAACAAGCCAGCGGGCATAGACAATGAAATTCCTCGACGAAGCAAAAATATATGTAAGCAGCGGTGACGGTGGCAAAGGTTGCGTATCGTTTCGCCGCGAGAAATACATTGAATATGGCGGCCCCGATGGCGGAAATGGAGGCCGAGGCGGCGATGTAATTATCGAGGTTATGGATAGCCTGAACACCTTGATTGATTTTCGTTACCAGCAGCATTTCCGCGCCCCCCACGGGCAAGGTGGTATGGGACAAAACCGCACCGGCGCCGGCGGCGATGATATCATCATCAAGGTACCTGTCGGCACCCAAGTTCTAGCCGAGGATAAAGAAACAGTTCTTTTCGACTTTACCAAAAAAGGCGAAAGAGTCACACTTTTGCGCGGGGGCGATGGCGGATTTGGCAATGCTCATTACAAAAGCGCAACCAATCAGGCACCCAGAAAAGCAACGCCCGGCTGGCCGGGGCAAGAAATGGGTATCTGGCTCCGCCTAAAACTAATTGCCGATGCCGGCCTTGTTGGCCTGCCCAATGCAGGTAAATCGACCTTTTTGTCGGTAGTCTCCAATGCAAAACCCAAAATAGCGGACTACCCCTTTACTACGCTTGCCCCAAATCTGGGCGTCATCAAAGCCGGAGAGCGGGATTTTGTGATCGCCGATATTCCCGGCCTGATCGAAGGCGCGCATGAGGGGCACGGTCTCGGCGACCGCTTTTTGGGACATGTGGAGCGTACGAGCGTAATTTTGCACCTAATCGATTCTACGCAGGACGATATTATTGCAGACTATGAAACCATTCGAAATGAATTGCTTAAATATGGTGGCGGCATTGAGAACAAGGAGGAAATCGTTGCTATTACAAAGATTGATTCCCTAGGCCCCGAGCTGGCCTCGGACCAAGCCAAGCAATTGCAAGAGGCCATCGGTAAAAAAGTCTATCAAATATCATCTGTTGCCGGCGAAGGTACAAAAGAGCTGCTTTACCTTCTGGCAGAGACCATTCATAAAATCAAAAACCCCGACCTTGACAAAGACGGAGCCTTTGACCCATGAGCGGTGACGCACTGAACCGGATCAAAGACAGCAAAAGAATAGTCATCAAAATCGGCTCCGTTCTGGTGGCCGACAGCGAAAGTGGATTGGTTAAACAAAACTGGGTAAATGCTTTTGCCGACGATATCAGCGCTCTAATTAAACAAAATATAGAAATTGTCATCGTTTCTTCTGGCGGCGTGGCACTTGGGAGGCGCACAATTGGAATACCCGCCGGAACGCCACCGCAAAAAATCCCGCTAGAGATGAAACAAGCCTCCTCTGCTGTCGGTCAATTCCATCTCTTCAACAGCTATTACAAAGCTTTTACAGCGCTTAATATTAATGTTGCTCAAGTTTTATTAACCATGAGCGAGACGGAGAATCGGCGCATGCACCTTAATGCGCGCGAAACGCTCTACACCTTGCTGGAGCGAAGGATTGTTCCCATCATTAACGAAAATGACACCGTATCCACCGCAGAAATCCGTTTCGGTGAGAATGACAGCCTTGCCGTAAGAGTCGGGCAAATGATTGGCGCCGATCTGGTCATTTTGCTCTCTACAACAGACGGGCTTTATACTGATAACCCCGATACAAATCCTGATGCGCAGCATATTGCCGTTGTTGATAAAATCACCGATGAGCATACTGCAATGGCAGGCGATGCAGTGCCTGGCCTCAGTACAGGCGGCATGAAAAGTAAAATTCAAGCAGCCCACAACGCAAATCAGGCAGGAATATCCCTCATCATTGCCGAAGGACGCACGCAAAATGCCCTAAAGCAACTCATTTCCGATAAAAGCACCCCTTCTACACTCTTTAATGCACAAGAAACCAAATCAAATGCAAGAAAGCGCTGGATTCAGAGCCATATTCGCCCACAAGGCAAGGTTTTTATCGACAAAGGTGCCGCTTTAGCGCTTTTAGACGGAAAAAGCCTGCTCCCTATTGGCGTAAAATCAATTGAAGGCGAATTTAAGCGTGGAGACGCAATAACGGTTCATGACGAGAAAACGACCCATATTGCGACAGGATTGAGCGCATTTAGCGCGGCAAATGCCTCTAAACTCCTCGGCAAAAATAGTCGCGAGATAGAAGATATACTTGGATATGCAGGACGTAGTGAGTTGATACACCGCGATGACCTTGTCTTAATCACTTAACAACATAGCTCTTTTCGGGCATTCTAAAGACCTGATTCCAACAAGAGGACTGCTATGTTTCGCACAGATACGCCAAAGGCCATTTACCTAAAAGATTATAAACGATCTCCTTATCAGATATCCCATATGGATTTAGATTTTGATATATATGAGGGGTACACAGTAGTAACTTCTGTAATACAGATGACCCGGCCGGCAAGCGCTAATGATGATTTGTTCTTGCATGGTGAGGATTTGGAGCTCTTATCTCTGAAGATTAATAGCGAGACTGTAAAGGATTACAAAACTGATGATAAAGGCTTAACAATTCCCTGCCCTGCTTTTGAAAAATTTACGCTGGAGATCAAAAACAAAATTACCCCCGAAAATAATACTCGCCTTGAGGGCCTTTACAAATCAGGCGGAAATTACTGCACACAGTGCGAGGCGGAAGGGTTTCGACGTATAACATATTATCTCGATCGCCCTGATATTATGGCAACTTACACGACCCGTATTGAAGCAGATAAACAAAAATATCCAGTTTTGCTGTCGAACGGAAACAAGACGGATGAAGGCAGCGCTAATAATGGGCGTCATTTCACCTTATGGCATGATCCCCACCCGAAACCTTGTTATTTATTTGCATTAGTGGCAGGAAAGCTCAATCACATACACGACACTTTTACTACGTCATCAGGACGCGAGGTCGATCTTTATATCTATGTTCGCCCCGGCGATGAAGATCAATGCAATCACGCTATGGAATCCTTGAAGAAATCCATGAAGTGGGACGAAGAAGTCTATGGTCTCGAATACGATCTGGACTTATTTAACATTGTCGCCGTCAGCGACTTTAATATGGGGGCGATGGAAAACAAATCGCTGAATATTTTTAACACCGCGCTTGTGCTAGCCGCTCAGGAAACAGCAACCGATGCAGATTTCATGAGGGTAGAGAGTGTTATAGCGCATGAATATTTCCACAATTGGAGCGGCAATCGTGTTACCTGCCGTGATTGGTTCCAGCTTTCCCTGAAAGAAGGGTTAACCGTTTTTCGCGATCAGGAGTTTTCCGCCGATTTACATTCACGCCCCGTGCAGCGCATTGATGATGTCACGCATTTACGCCGCCTACAATTTGCGGAAGATGCTGGGCCCCTCGCCCACCCAATCCGTCCAGATAATTATATTGAGATCAACAATTTCTACACCATGACCGTCTATGAAAAGGGTGCAGAAGTGATCCGCATGTTTCGGACCATTTTAGGTGCGGAAACATATCGGAAAGCCACAGACTTATACTTTTCAAGGCATGATGGCGACGCAGCGACGTGCGATGACTGGATCAAATGCATGGAAGATGCATCTGGAAAAGATCTTACGCAATTCAAACTCTGGTATTCTCAGGCCGGAACACCCCGCGTTGATTTCATAGGTCATTATGATGCAAATAGTAAGATATTTACGATTGAACTAAGCCAAAGCATTCCTGATACGCCCGGTCAAAAAGATAAAAAACCAATGCACATCCCGGTGGCCATAGGCCTCATTGATCCGAATGGGAAGGACATGATAGGCACGGAAATATTGCATTTAACACAAGAAAAACAAATCTTTACCTTAGATAATATAGATAGAAAACCTATTCCATCAGTGCTTCGTAATTTTTCTGCGCCTGTTATTCTCAGCACAGATCTCACTGATGAAGATTATGTTTTTCTGACTAAACATGAGATTTATGATGGTTTTAACCGTTGGGAAGCAGGACAACACCTACACCGCAAAGCGCTCGACAAGTTAGCGGGCGCCTTTGAAAAAGGCGAAACTAAAGCTGAAATTGATTCAACCTATCTTGATAGCTTTGCCGATATTTATCATGACGGGTTGAAAACTGATATTACGTGCGATGAGCGCGCCCTGCTCGCACGTGCAATGCATTTACCCGATGTCAGTACAATAGTACAGGCACGCGAAAATGCCGATCCTGTAGCAGCCTATAATGCACGTCAGTATCTTTTAGCCGCGATAAAGCGCACCCATAAAGCGCTCCTACAGAAACTTTACAAGGCCAATGAACAAAAACGTGTTTTCTCTGTCTCACCGGATGCAATGGCACGGCGTGCGCTACGTAACGCAGCTTTATCCATCCTTACCGCCACACATGGCACGGGATGCGCGAAACTTGCCAAAAAACATTACTTTGAAGCCGATAACATGACAGACCGTATGGCTGCCCTTATGGCGATTGCACAAAATGACAATCCGGAGCGTGAAGAGGTGCTTGAAGATTTCTACAATCGTTACAAGGATTATCAGCTTGTCATAGACAAATGGTTTTCGGTGCAAGCAAGCAGTGTGCGCCCCGATATTATTGCCCATTTACAAAAACTGAGGCAACATCCCGATTTTAATATTAAAAACCCAAATCGCGCTCGCTCGCTATTTGGAGCCTTCGCAATGAATAATCCATCCAGCTTTCACGCTAAAGATGGTTCAGGATACAAGTTCTTGGCGGATGCCATTATTGAGCTGAACGGCATAAATCCACAAATTGCGGCGCGGTTGCTCACCCCAATGCGCGACTGGCGCCAGTATACAGCGGACAGGCAAGAAAAAATAACAGCTGCTTTAGAAAATATTTTAAAAACCTCTGGCTTATCACCAGATGTGTTTGAGATTGCCAGCAAAAGTTTAAAATGAGTCACTTGCAAAGAGCACCGTTCCTGTTTATGTATAAAAGAAAAACAGGGACGGGGACGGGAACGACAATGACTATTGAGCTTTCAAAAGAATTACAAGAGGCTGTCACCTATGCACGTGCCGCCAAGCCAACACAAGCAAGGGCCTTTAAAGCCCTACACGCTTTAGATTTAACATCATTGCGAGGCAATGAAACAAAAGCAGACATTAGAGATCTTGTCATGAAAGCGGAGCTGCATCATTTAGCCTCCGTATGTGTCATGCCGCGCAAGGTACGGACCGCCAGAGCAGCGCGCGCCTTCAATTCCAGTGTAAAAATCGCAACGGTCACAAATTTCCCTGATGGCATCCATCTTACAGGAACCTCAGAAATTGCCACCCCGCTAAGTACGGCAGAAGCGATAATCAGAAACAATCGAAATGGTGCAAACCAAAATGATATTGTTCTGGATTTTGAGGGTTTTCTAGCAGCCTCTATATCGAAAAACTCTGTAAAGCTTGAGCAAATTGGCTCACTATTGCAAAGTTGCCGCGACAATGCAGGCACATCTACTATGAAAATTATTATCGGAACCGCAGCTTTTAATGACAGCACCTTATTAAGAGAGGCTTGTGAGTTTAGCGCAGGTTTTGGACCGGATTGCCTAAAAACCGATACAGGCTTTCATCCAAATGGCGGTGCAACATTGGAAAAGACAGCTATCATGATGCAAGTCGCTAAAGAATACGGTCTAGGCGTAAAAATTTCAGCCGGTGTAAAGGACGAGTTCCACGCGGCACAATATCAAGCCCTTGCTGAAGCAATTTTTGGCTACGACATTTCCAGTAATCCCAATATATTTCGTATAGGGGCCAGCAGTGTTTTGCCGCGGCTTGAGAATTTCGCGCGTAATGGAAAAGTTCTTGAAACCAATCCGGGCGATGTTCCGTCACCACAATATTAATATAAAATGCCTGATTTTACATTGGAAGATCAATATGGAAGCCGCGTTTGCGGAATAGACGAAGTGGGTAGAGGGCCTCTCGCCGGCCCGGTTGTTACTGCATGCGTTTATATTCCTCTCGAAAAACGCAAATTATCTTTTGTAAGCGGTTTGCAGGACAGCAAAAAGCTCACCCGCACCAAATTGGAATATTTCGAAGCCTACATAAAAGAGCATTGCATCTGGAGCGTAGCAGAATGCAACGTTGAGGAAATTGATAGCCTAAACATATTGCAGGCCAGCCTGTACGCTATGCAGAAAAGCTTTGTGGCAATGCCGCTGATACATAAAAAAGGCATGAGTGCGCTCATTGATGGGCATATGTTGCCCTCCAATATGCCCTGCCCTTCTTATGCTATCAAACAAGGGGATGATCGCTCCAGCTCTATAGCCGCCGCCTCCATCATTGCGAAATTGGCTCGTGACCGCGTCATGGAAAGCTTACATGATACCCATCCGATCTATGGCTGGAATACCAATGTCGGCTACCCCAGTCCCGCCCATAAAGCGGCAATAAAAAAGCATGGTGTTACAATACATCACCGTAAAAGTTTTGCCCCCGTGCGTGAATATTTAGCGGCTTATAGCGCTTAAGACACTACAAGACATTATTAGATTCATTATTCAAGAACACATTGTAAACATCTGACTCTAAATAAAGAATCAATTTTTTCACTTGACGCAGAGTCAATTATGACTCATGATTCGACCTTCAAAAGCAAAGGAAGATACATCATGTCGAGTCAAAAAAATGACTTACCCACAGATACAATAATGGTGGGTGACTGCGTAGAAATCATGCAAACGCTGCCCCATGCGAGCATTGATTGCATTTTTGCCGATCCTCCGTACAATCTACAATTACAAGGGGAACTACACCGCCCCAATAACTCGAAAGTCGACGCAGTAGACGATCACTGGGATCAGTTTGAATCATTGAAAGTCTATGATGAGTTCACACGCGATTGGCTTGGCGCTGCTCACAACTTACTCAAACCTGATGGCAGCATATGGGTGATAGGAAGCTATCATAATATTTTTCGCCTTGGCTCCATCTTACAAGACATGGGGTTTTGGATTTTAAATGATATTATTTGGCGCAAATCAAATCCTATGCCAAACTTTCGCGGTCGGCGCTTTTGCAATGCTCATGAAACCCTGATATGGGCAGCCAAATCTCAAGATTCAAAATACCGCTTTAACTATGACGCCATGAAATCATTAAATGAAGACAAACAGATGCGCTCTGATTGGTATCTTCCATTATGCACAGGCGAAGAGCGCTTGAAAGACGAAGAAGGCAAAAAAGCACACCCGACACAGAAACCGGAGAGCCTGCTTGCGCGCGTACTCATGGCCTCCACTCAAAAGGATGATATTGTATTGGATCCATTCTTTGGAACAGGTACAACCGGTGCCGTTGCAAAAAAATTAGGCCGCAAATATATCGGCATTGAACGAGAAAACATGTACGCATCTGTGGCGAAAGAGCGGATACAAGCAATAAAAGCGTTAGATGAAAACCTTGTGAAAATTAAAGAAAAGCGTGAACAACCTCGCGTGCCGTTTGGCTGGTTGATCGAAAAGGGCCTATTAAAACCTGGTGCAGTCCTCAGCGATGCGAAAAAACAACACCTCGTAACTGTTCATGCCGATGGTAGCGTTATGGCGCAAAACCGCATAGACAGGGTCCGAGGTTCAATCCATAAAGTAGGTGCAACCCTGCAAAACGCACCATCTTGCAATGGCTGGACATACTGGCATTATCAGGATGGTAAAAACCATAAACCAATAGATACTCTCCGGGAACAAATCCGTTCTCAAATGGTTGATTAATGATGAGCCAGAGTAAAAACTATATCTTCATAGAAGGGCTTGAGGTTAATGCATCGGTCGGTATCTACGACCATGAAAAATTGGCACATCAATCATTGATTGTCTCCTTAGAGGCAGAATGCTTGCAGGAAATAATTTTCACAAAAGATGATATAAATGAAACGCTTAATTATGAAAAAATTGTTACAATCATTCATACGACTATAGAAAAGCAGCACTACAACCTCATTGAAACTTTAGCAGAAACAATTGCAGCAAACTTATTGCAGATTAATGAAATCAACACCCTTACAATAGAAATAAAAAAACCAAGTGTTTTGGGCTCAAATTCAAAAGGCATTTTGGGCATAAAAATTAAGAGAGAAAAATTAGCAGCAAGCTAGTCGATCAAAAGCTCTCCACATTATTGACTGCGGCGCTCTTTCAGCTTGTCAAATTGCTCCTTCAAACGCACATCAAACGGCTTTTCTTCAGATTTGCGTATGAAATTTTCAAAGTATAACAATTGTTCATGTTCACTATCGGCATAGATTTCATACCCTTCCAACATAGCATAAACAGTAGCTCGCTGACGGCCATTGTGGATCTGCTCCGTCCCTTTATAAGAAAAAACCCTTATTTTCATAACAACGTAAGCATCACGAAGAGAATACATAACATCTCTTTGCCTACGGCTTTCGTGCAATTGCATGAACGCATTCATTTTTTCTTCAATGTAACGACTCGCTGTACTCTCTTTAACCAAAACACTTGTAAGATTTAGGGGCTGATTTAACTCAACCAGAAGAGCATTCGGATATCCTTCAATATCATAAATGCGATTATAATTATCTTCTTTACAATGACGCTCATCCATATCATTGGAAAACACTTCAAATTTCCGTATACCATCTATCTGATAATCCGGCATAATTGAGAAAGTTTTTGAAGCGGGATCATAATCACCCAAGCGCAGTGGCTGTTCAAATTTAAAGCGATCAGGAAATGATTCTACATTTTCACGCAAATGATTACGCGCTCTTTCACGCACACCTTTCCATTCAAGCTCGTTAAATATGTATTCTTTATAAATGTCACATTCATTAATTTTCAAAAAGTTATCTACGGCAGTATCATCATTGATATCGAACTTATTCATGCGCCAATATAACTTAGATAATTTATCCAAGGTAATATCATCATAAAAATGCTCGAAATCTGTTACGAGACGGTCATCCTGCGCATGTACCGAAGACCCAATAAACAAACAGGCGCCAATGATTAACGTCACAATAAATTTCAATATTAAATATCTTTTCATATAAATCATCTTACCATTTCTTGGCTATATTTGGAATTATTCTAACAATCAAGAATTAATAACACTCTAATTTTAGGGGGTAAAATACGATCCTACAGTATCCATACTGATTTCCTCTAGAGTTCTGGCTTCCCAAATCGGGAATTTATCCTTATCAATAACAGCCGCTCTAATTCCTTCATAAAAATCACGTCCCCGGGCGAAATTCATTGCAAGTATAAGATCTTGTTTAATAATATCATCAAATGATTTTAAATCCTCCCGCTGATAATATTCACATGCAATTTTCATACTTAATGGTGAGTTGATGAGCATAGATTGATATCCGGCACCAATAATACCACCATGCTCGGAAGCCATATTTATTATATCTGATACGCTAGAAGATGAAAAAACCTTCGCTATAGTTCCTCGATTTTTTTCTAATTCACACTCAGATCTTTCTGTTAAACGCTTATAATTATTTAGGACAGATATAACACTCTCATGCTCCCCTTTTGCACTATCTGCCAGGGCGGTTTGCAAACCGGAAAGAATTTCATTGTGGCTATCTCTATCTGCTGTATATTGTGCCAAACCACAATACAACATATCGTTTGCTGTAATCATATTTCCGGTTAAGGCAAGATATAGACCAATATTGTTATCCAAAGATTTCAAATGAAACATACTGCCAACATCGGGGAAAAAGCCGATTTTGGCCTCCGGCATGGCAAATTTCGTATCTTGTGCAACAATCTTATATTTAGCATTTCCGGCAATCCCAAAGCCCCCACCCATAGTAATACCATGCATATGTGCTATAAAAGGCTTCGGATAATGAAATATAATACCGTTTAATTCGTATTCCTCTTGGAAAAAGATCATAGCAGTCTCTAGGGCAATTAGCCCCCGCCTGTAATCCATTCCGGCTTTATAAAAGTGCTTTATATCCCCACCGGCACAAAATCCGCGTTCACCCGCACCGGCCATATACACTGCCTTAATGTCAGGATCACTGCGCCATTGTTCCAAGGCCACCGTGATAGCGCGTATCATATCCAAATTTAACGCATTAAGAGCTTTTGGCCGGTTTAGTGTAATACATCCCACGCTGCCGCGCTTTGTTATTATGACCTCGTTTTGCGAAAAGACTTGATCCATAGAAGCACTCTGTTTTATGAAGAGGACAGCAAATTATACTCTAACAGAA
>CAXBAL010000052.1:0-10573 GCA_963973475.1 uncultured Micavibrio sp. | reverse complement strand
TTCGGTCAACGTGCCGGTCTTATCGACGATCAGCGTATCGACTTTTTCAAAACGCTCCAGCGCCTCGGCGTTCTTGATCAAAACACCAGCCTGTGCCCCGCGTCCTGTGGCGGTCATAATCGACATGGGCGTGGCAAGGCCAAGCGCGCAAGGACAAGCAATAATCAGCACAGCCACAGCGGCAACAAGCCCGTAAGACAGCGCCGGATCAGGCCCCCAGATCGCCCAGCCGATAAATGAAAGAACGGCAACAAGGATCACCACGGGCACAAAATACCCGGCGACCATATCGGCATATTTCTGAATCGGCGCGCGCGATCTCTGGGCATTGGCAACCATCTCAACAATCTGAGAGAGCATCGTATCTGCGCCCACCCGTGTGGCTTCGATCACCATGCTGCCGGTTCCATTGATTGTGGCCCCGGTTACAGTATCGCCAGCCACTTTTTCGACCGGCATCGGCTCCCCGGAGATCATGGATTCATCAACCGAAGAGCGTCCCTCAAGAACCTTGCCATCGACCGGCACCTTATCGCCGGGACGGACGCGCAGCTTGTCACCGACTTGCACATCTTCTAATGGAATTTCTTCTTCCGTGCCATCTTCGCGGATCACGCGCGCGGTTTTGGCGGCCATATCAAGCAAAGCCTTAATGGCAGAACCGGTGCGCTCCCGCGCCCGCAGTTCCATAATTTGCCCTAGCAGAACAAGTGTTACAATGACGGCGGCGGCTTCAAAATAAACCCCGACATTGCCTTCGGCATCGCGGAATCCATCAGGGAAGATTTCAGGCATAATCACCGCAATGATACTGAAAATATAAGCCGCACCCGTACCCATGCCGATCAGGCTGAACATGTTCAAATTCATCGTGCGGAAGGAATGATACCCCCGCTCAAAGAATGGCCAGCCCGACCAGAGGATCACGGGCGTGCCCAGCAATAATTCAATCCAGAGTGTCGTCCGTTCGCCGAAAAACTCCCTGATTGCGCCCAATCCAACATAGGGCGACATTGCTAAAATGAGTAGCGGCACCGTCAACACCGCACCGACCCAGAAACGGCGGGTAAAATCGATCAACTCCAAATTCGGACCTTCATCACCCGTGCCCGTCGATGTATCAGCTTCAAGCCCCATCCCGCAGATCGGACATGACCCCGGACCCGGATTGCGCACTTCGGGATGCATCGGACAAATATAAACCGTGCCGGTAAAGCCTTGCGGCACTTTATCATATTCGCCGCCCTTCACAGGCTCAGCGCCAGATTTGTGGTGATCACCATGATGGGAACAGCCTGAATGATCTTCATCTTTTTTGGCCTGCCCGTGTTTATGTGAGGTCATGTCTTCTCTCCGTTTCTACTTATGGCCGCCGCCGCAACAGCCGCCCTGATTTTCGGTTTTTTCTTTTTCAGGCTTTTGCTCTTTACCGTCGCAGCAACCGTCTTTTTCTTTTTCCGCTTCTTGTTTCGAAGGGCTGTGCTCGTGGTGTTTATCACCGCCACAGCAACCACCTTGTTTATGATCGTGATGCGTCATGATTTTGCTCCTTTCTGAGAGGTTGGGTTTGATGAAAACTTGGGAATAAAGGCCGGAACGTGCGCGGCGTAATCATCCCAGGCTTTGCCGAACCGTTCTTTGGAATCCTTTTCCTCGTGCTTTGCCAGCCTGACATACATATAGGTCAGGATTGGAAACAGCACCAAAGTTGGGATAGTCGGCCATTGCAGCAGGAAGCCGAACATAATGGCAATAAAGCCGATATATTGTGGATGCCGCACTTTTTCATACAGGCCTGTCACCGCCATTTTTCCTTCGCGCTGCGCCTTGTAGAGTACATTCCAGGCGGCAGACAAAATCCAGAAACCGCCGCCGATAAAGACAAAGCTCAGCATATGGAAGGGACCGAAATGCGGATTGCCTTCCCAGCCCAGCGTCATCTCCAGCAAGTGACCGGAATCATGGGCAAGCCAGTTGATATCGGGATAACTGGTCTGCAGCCAACCGGAAAGCAGATAAATGGTCAGCGGAAAACCGTACATCTCGGTAAACAGCGCCACCAGAAAGGCTGAAAACGCCCCGAAACTGCGCCAGTCGGTTTTGGTTTGCGGTTTGGCAAAGCTAAAAGCGAAAATAATAAATATCGCCGAGTTTAAAATAACCAGTGACCAGAGGCCGTATGAGTCCATTCCATGTTCCATGATTATTTTTCCTCTTCATCGTTAGAGCGTTTGTGATTACCATGACCGCCGTGGCCTCCATGCCCACCATGACCGCCATGCATGAAGATGTGCATCAGCGGACAAAGCAGGAGGATCAACAAAATCCAGTTCTCAGCGATATGCGCAGAATGTTCTTTAATCAGAAAATATCCGCCGACAGCAAAAAGAACGATCAACAGCATGCCGCTCGATGTTTGCCACCAGGGCTTTTTGTGTGCCGGTCTGTGGTGATGTTCATGATGATCCATTTTTAAGGTCTCCTTTTTTCAGTGTTTATCTCTAACACTCAATTGCATCCCTTGCAAAATTTGGTTTCTATACCGTGCGCTTCCCACATTTTCTGAACAGAAAAATAGGTGAAGGCCGCCGACCAGGTAATCAGGATCAGCCCGTTAATCGTTTCTACCCCGGTCAAAAACCGCAAGCCTTCGACCGGAAAAACATCACCAACTCCTAAAGAGGAATAGCTTGTGGCGGAAAAATATAAATAGGTTGGAAAATGATCCGGGACGTACCCGGACAAATCGGCAAATCCGGCGTGATGCGTTAATAGCCAAAACAGTACCGCATATACAAAGATCGCCACCGCATGGGCCACAAAAATACCGCCGATCATGATAAACATAATCGGCCGGTGCTTCGTTGTCATGCCCGACACAAAGCGTGAAATCAGGCATAGACACTCATAAAAGAGCGCCGTTGCAATAAAAACAGCGGCAAAAGAGGCCAGCAATACAAGAACAAACTGCTCCATCACACGTTCACGCCTCCCTGCCTGTAGTCTTTTTTCCCGGCCAGTTGACCAGAACAATGCCCAGCACCGTCAGAATGATACCGCTCGCGGTTAAAACACTGATGCTTTCCTGATAGAACACTACGCCCATCGCCAGCCCGAAGATGGGCACCAGAAAACTGAAGGCGTTGGCGCGGTTGAGTTCGACCTCTCCCAACACGCGATACCATAGCCAATAGGCCAGCGCCGTGCCCGGCAGGGCCAGCCCCAGCAGGCTCAGGATGAAGGGCACATTCCATGTCACGGCGCTCATATCCTCTGTAAAGAGGGCGATAACGGCCAGAAACAAACTTCCGATGACCAGCTGCCAGCCCATCGCGCTCAAGGCATCGATACGCCCCGCCATATACCGAATTAAAACATTGCTGAGCGTAATACCCACCGCGCCCAGAATGATGTAGAAAATCCCCAGAGCGTAATTGCCGCCCGTATCCGAAAGCAGCGAGGGCAGCGCGATCAGGACAATGCCTGTAAAGCCGAGCAACAACCCGGCTTTGCCTTTGCCGTCCAAATGTTCTTTTAAAACCACTGCGGCCAGCACGGCAGCCATGAGGGGCTGCGTGTTGGCGATCACCGTGGCAATGCCCGGCGAGACGAATTCCGAGGCGTGGAACATGCCGAAAAAACCCAGTGTTGTCGCGCCCAGACCGATAGCGCCCAGCATCAACCAGCTTTTGAGATCGCGCGGTTGTCTGCGCTTCATGATCATGGCAGGGATCAGCAGCGCCGCTCCGGCCAGAAACGCCCGCATCGCGGCGAAAGTCAAATGCGGCGCATGGGGAAGCCCCATCACGATCAACGGAAAGCAGATCGCCCATAAAAACATCACAATTATGATTTGCGCCGTATGGGACATCCTGGTACCTGCCTTCTGATTTGTGCATTATGCGCTGCATTTTGATCGTCCTTTATGCGGCTTTCTCGCTTTGCAAAGCTTGTTGTAATTTTTCTTCTACATCTTTCGACAAAGAGGTTTTGATAATGGTGCCGCCTGTGCCTTTCAATTCATCCAGAACCTTGTCCACTGTCATCTTGCGGGTCAGGATAAACAGCGCCGAACAGCATGGCTCAAGCTCTTTGCTTAGATCCTTGATAAAATCATCATCAATGCCGTAATCCGTCGAATACCCGGCCAGTGCGCCAAACCCCGCGCCAATGCCGCCAACCACCAGCCAGCCCATAGGTCCGGTAAACAGGAAGCCGATCAGCAATCCCCAGAACGCACCATTCCACGCCCCTGCGCTTGTCAGGTTGACGGATTGTGTGAGCCTGACTTTGCCGTCCTCACGGCGATGGGCAATCACCGCATCTTCCAGATCAATCAAATATTCGCTTTCAAGAGAACGCAGCTTTTGCAGCGCTTTTTCCGCGCCGCCCTCTTCGTGCTTAAATATAATGGCGATTAAAGTATTCATAGACATGGTTTTCTCCTTTTCATTAAAAATATCGTTTAATCCGTTGCCATATCGCAGGCCTGCCGTTCTTTGGGTAAAAGCGCATGCGATTTAGATCGCAAGGGTTGAGGTTTGGTATTTTTGGTCACTTTAAAAACCGGAGCCTTGTTTTTTCGCTCCGAATTTTTCTGGAAAAGCCGCAAAGGCTCTCGCTCTATGTGTTTCGGTGCTGTCTGCATAATAGGCCTCCTATAACGGTGTTTCTTATACGGTCCATTGGTATTGATCTCTCAAAAAAATTAACGTTCATGCGCGGCTCCCGATTGTTTTGGATATAAATAATCAAGGATCGGGCACTCGCTCAGCGGCATATCCCCGCCCGGGCAGGCTTCGGAAAGCTTCTCCAGCGCATCATGCATTTTATTAAGCTGCTTAATATTCTCCCTGGCCTCATCCAACTTTTCATCAGTACGCTCCAGCATGTCCTGACAGGTGGCTGTTTCAGAGGCTTTAAGGCTCAGAAGCGTTTTGACCTCCGCCAGTTTAAAGCCCAAATCTTTGGAACGGCGGACAAACTGAACAAGACGGATACTATCCTCGCTATAAAGCCTGTATCCAGCATCAGAGCGACCTTCAGGATGAATCAGACCCAATTGCTCGTAATAGCGGATCGTGTCTGTGCGCACGCCGCTTTCCTTTGCCAGCTGTCCTATGGTTAAATCAACCATCATTTCCTCTTCTTTCAGACCGAAGCCTACACCTTTGAGTACACTCCAAGGTCAATCCAAAAATTTTTAATATTCGATATTTACGGGTTCTCCTGTCATCTCTTCACAGACACGCTCCATGAGCTTATGCTGTTTCACGTTTTTGGGGTTGTCTTTGACCAAGCCTCTTTCGATTTCAATGCCGCATTCCTCAGCCAAAATCAGGCGCTTTTCATTTTCGGGCTTACCTTCGAGTTTTTTCTCCAACTTGCCGTAATGTGACCAGCTGCAGGCAGACAATAGAGCCAAGATCGGCAGCAAGATTAAGATTTTCTTATTCATGATTGTTCTCCGCTTGCTCATTGACATTATTCATGTGATGGCAGAGCGCTTCTCTGTGGGCTTCGCTGCCTGGATAATACCCGCCGCCGTAGATGGGATCGTCAAAACGCTCCAGACAGATGTAATACAGCTCCTGCTGACGATCCGCCCCTGTTTTGCCTTCCAGCCGCTGCTCCGGCGTTGGCGCCCTGAAAGACTCGCATCCGGCCAGAGCAAGGCCCACAACCAATAGAGGCAGTATTGTTTTCATGATCATCTCCTTTTAACCATTTCCTGTATTCTCAGCCTCTCGGAGCTGGCGTTTCTCGAAGATCTCGATACGAACTTCGTGTTTACACTCCAGACGCTTCTTGACAGATCTATAGCGGGATTTTGGACAACGTCTGTTTTCAAGACCGCTAAAACGCGGCATCTCTTTAATTTGCTCCGGCGTATAAGAAGTTTGTGGCGACTCTGCATACGCTGCTCCAAGCCCAAGTGATAAAATGACGAGTGTTATAATCGTTAAATTTTTTATCATATTTCCCCTTCAAAATGGTTTTACAAATTAATGACTATGCCCACCATGACTACCGCCTTGATGTTGTCCTCCAGGGGACTTATATCCTTTGTCTGAGCAAGCCGTTAAAGAGGCACTCACCAGCACGAGAAGCGCTATGGCATATAAAGATCGTTTCATTACAGTGTTTCCTTATTTAGTATTGGTTAAAAATTAATGCGCATGAGCGCCGTGATTACCCTCATCATGATTATCTTGTATCTCTTCTTCGGCAGGGCTTTCCATTGCAGCACCATGATCGCCGTGATCCCCATGAGGTTCTAGATCTGCCGCGCCGTGATGACCGGCAGTGTCGTCCCCTCCATGGGCATGGCTTCCATGACCACCATCGCCAGAGACTTCAGGCATGCGCATAACCCCGCCGCCATGACGATAAACAACTTCTCCACCCTTATAGCCGGTCACAGCTAATAACCCGGATGCCACAAGAATTAACACAACGAAACCAACGCCTACGGCTTTCGCACCACGGTGTCTAAAAAGTGCCCAAAGTGCTAAAGCGCCAAATATGGAGGCCGTCGTCAGCGCCCAGTTTTTATGATCAGTCATCGCCGCATGTAACGGTCCATCGTGTGGTATTGAGTTATACGCATCAAAACCGGCCAGTACTGTGATGGTCGTTATGCCCACCCCAATCCAGAGATTCCACCGCGCCACGACTAAAAAATGTGGCTTTTTTAAAACTAATCCTGCCAGATACATCAGCGCCGAGATACTGAGCAGTGCCACCGAAAAATGTACAAAAATCGGGTGCCAGTTCGGTATGATTTCCATGTCCATCATGATTTCAAGCCTTTCTTAATGGTGATCGCCGTGGCCATCTCCGTGGTCACCGCCATGTTTCATATCTTCATGCATTGGGCAGTCCATACCGGCTTCACATTGTTTGGCTTCATGATGGCCTTCTCCAGGCTTCATAACTTTTGTGATGCGATAAACTTTGTCTTCGCCCAACTCAATATGAAACTGTATCTTCTGATCAGGTGTCAATGCCGTCAGATCAACGCCTTCGGCAACGTCCAGCTCCATGGTCATTTTAGGCCATTTCAAGGCGGGGATCGGCTCATGTGAGACATTGATTTTCCTATTATCCAGATCGATGCTGTGAACAATGCCCTTGCCCATAACCGCGCCATGTTCTGCCGGTGCGGCCTTATGATGGTCATGGCTTACGGCCTCTTGATGCTCGCCTTTATGCGCACTGGTCTCAGCAATGGCTTGTGGTGTAAACGCCATACCAGCGATCAAAACCGTACTCAGAAACAGTGTTTTCTTTATGGAATTCATGTGTAACGCTCCTTACAAGGTTAAATAAATTGGCTTGTAGAACTGTTACGAATGGAGGTGAACTACCCCTCAAATTTTTTTTAAGAAAAACGTCGGTTACGCGGTTTTTTTTGTTCGTTGTTGCTGCTGCGCTTTTGTGGCATAGAGCAGGCATGACCTCAATCGAAGTGACCTCTACCTTCTCCCTAATCTCAGACGGTATGGACGTTAGAACATTAAGCGCAGGCCAAGGCTTGCAATAAAATCGTCGTTATCTTCGCCGTTGCTTTTGGCAATGGACGAGGTTTCTCCAAATTTTCGCTCATACCGAACGTCGATATAGGGCGCGAATTTGCGGGTGAACTCGTAACGGGTTTGCAGGCCGATCTCCCCATCGGCTATTCCCGCCCCAATTTCCTGCTCCGGCACATCCTGCGCGAATAAGTTTACTTCCGCGTAGGGCTGTAAAATCAGGCGCTGCGTTACGAGAAAGTCATTTTCTTCGCGTAACCTGGCACTGACATCGCCTTCGTCGCTGACAAATAAATGTGCCTCGGTTTCAAAGAAATATGGCGCAAGCCCTTCAACGCCAAACACAGCATAAGAGGTGGATTGCGGCTGGGTATCGTGGCGGAGTCCGGCTTGCAAGTCCCAGAAGGTTGCTACATTGCGGCTATACAGCGCCCAAAACTCCGCCTGTTCCAGGGTGCCATCCGAATTTTCACCCTCGGATTTAAGCCAGAGTTTATTTTCATCAGTGCCGATCCAGCCGTCCAAATCCCAGCTGGCGACCGGGCCGTGCTGCCCGCCGCCGTAATCGGTTTCCAGCCTGAACATATGATAGGTTTCAGACCCATGTTGATGGTCGGCGGGGTTGGCGTGATGTTCTTGAGCCAAGGCGGGTTGCGCAAAGGCGGATAACAAAAATAATGTTGTGAAATGTATTTTAGTGCGCATGACTATTGTCCTCCGTGCATTGAGTGATCCATGCCTTCCATATCCGGCATGTCCATTTTCATTTTGCTGTGATCCATTTTGGAGTGATCCATGCCGCCCATGTCATGGTTCATCGGCTTGGACGCAGTACCCGGCTTATAAGGCACGGCTTTTGCGTAGTCGGGAATATCAGACGGATCAAGTTTGGCGACAACCGCCTTGGTCATCATGCCCGCCGCCATGTGATACAGAAGATGACAGTGGAAGGCCCATTCTCCGGCTTCATCGGCGGTCAAAAGCACTGAATAGGATTGCCCCGGCGGCACGATGACCGTGTGCTTATTAGGCAGCTTTGCCATGGGTTGACCATTTTCAAGCTGGACGAACATGCCGTGCAGGTGCATCGGATGCGCCATCATCGTGTCATTCACAAATTTCAGACGAACGCGCTCGCCATACCTGAGTTTCATCGGCCCGGACTCAGAGTATTTTTTACCATTCATTGTCCAGATATAACGCTCCATATTCCCGCCAAGGCGAACGAGAATTTCCCGCTCAGGCTGGCGCGTGTCTTTTTGCGTACCGAGATAACGCAGAACGGAATAGCTGAGTTGCTTATCACCTTTTGGTGTTCCGGCCTTGGCCCAACCGCTTTCCATTTCAGCCCGCATATCTTCCATTTCTTCAGGAGTCATTTTGCTGTGATCCATGCCGCTCATGTCATGCCCCATCCCCATATCGGCCATGGTCAGCAAAGTGCGGAAGCGTTGCTCAGGAACTTCGCCTTTCATGCCCTCACGCGGAGCCAACGTTCCAATCGCAAAACCGCTGCGATCAATCGGTTCGGCGACAATCGTGTAGGCTTTATCCTCTTTGGGCGTGACGATCACGTCATAGGTTTCGGCCACACCAAAGCGAAACTCATCGACTGCGACAGGTTCAACGTCTTGGCCGTCTGAGGACACCACCTGCATTTTCAGCCCCGGTATCCGCACATCGTAAAACGACATGGCCGAGGCATTGATAAAGCGCAGCCGCACCCGTTCACCGGGCTTAAATATGCCTGTCCAGTTTTGATCCGGGGTTTTACCATTAATAAGGAACGTATAACCACTTACGTCCGAAAGATCGGTCGGCAACATGCGCATCTCGCCCCACATCTTGGCGGTTGCCCACGCCTTGCCAAAGCCGCGCTCTTTTGCATCTTCAAAGAAATCTTCAATCGTGCGGCGGGCGTAGGCGTAATAGTCGGAAGACATTTTAAGGTTCGCCATGATGCTGCTCGACTCTTCATCCGTGTAATCGGACAACAACAACACATAATCACGCTCCGCCCTTACAGGGTCTTGTTTGGGCGTAATGACAATAGAACCGTAATGCCCGTCTTGTTCCTGTCCCATAGAGTGTGCGTGATACCAATAGGTTCCGGTCTGCCGGATTTTGAAATGATAGGTGAAGGTTTCACCGGGCTTGATGCCCGGAAAGCCATTAAAGCCGGGAACGCCATCCATTTCACCTGGCAGTAGAAGCCCGTGCCAGTGAACGGAGGTGTCCTCATCCATTTTATTGGTGACATGGATGGTCACGTCCTCACCCTCGGTAAAGCGCAAGGTCGGGCCGGGGATGGTGCCGTTGACGGTGATTTTCTTAACGGTATTACCGGTGATATTCACAGCTTCGCGGGCGATGGTCAGATCATATTCGCCCGCTTGTACCTGCATAGGCAACGCCAAGAGCAAAAACCCGAATAGAGTAAGAATGGTATGTTTCATTATTGAGAGTCTCCATATACATAAGCTTGCTCTAAAGATTTTATGATAATATTCATAACGTAAATTTTCTTAAAAATCGGGAGCGAATAAAAACAACTTGCAGGTTTATTACGAACCGAAGCGGGTTACCCCTTAAACTTTTTTCTTTTGTAAACCCCTACGGCCATGTCCTGTGATTTTGGTCGATCACGTAATCATGTTTATGCCGATAGCCGCCCTTAACGGCTTTGGCATCGGCTAGATGCGGGTGATCGGGGTCAAGGTCTTTATGGATATGGGATAAAGCGGCCTGATCTTTTGCGGGCCATAAAAACATGGCCATGGCAAAGCCAAACAGGACAATGCCGCACAGAATATAAAATGTGGCCGTCATGCCTATTTCTGCGCCCAGCCAGCCGACAAGCGGATATGTGAGAAGCCAGCACGCATGGGAGAGTGAAAACTGTGCGGCAAAATAAGCGGGCCGGTCTTCCTCAGCAGAAGAACGGCGCAGCAAACGGCCTGTCGGGGTGTTGATAAGGGAGGCCGCGCTGCCCAATAAGAACCATACGGGCAAGAGCCAGAGGAAAGATGAAACGGTAG
>CAXBAL010000051.1:0-10669 GCA_963973475.1 uncultured Micavibrio sp. | reverse complement strand
CCGCCCTGTCGAGACGCGCCAGAAGATCGGCGAGGATTTCTGTCAGCTCTCCGGTGAAGATTGCACATCGGGCGCTTTCCTAGCCCAAGGGGGGCATGGCTGCATTTCTGTGGTGGCCAATATTGCCCCCGCCGAAAGCGCGAAAATGCATGAGGCGTGGCAGAGCGGCGATATTGCAACGTTTGAGCGTATGCGCGATTTGCTGGCTCCGCTCGCGCGCCATTTGTTCTGCGAAAGCTCGCCCGCGCCGGTGAAGTATGCCGCCAGCGCACTTGGATTATGTAGTGATGAAGTTCGTTTGCCCCTACTGAAAGCGACTGAAGGTGCGCGCCGGAAAGTTTACGCGGCGATGGAACATGCGGGCCTCAATATCATTAGTGAAGCAAAGATCGCGCAAGCGATTTAAACACATCTGAACCCGAAAGCATTAACACCCTTATTATGGCTGCCAAGAAGAAGGACAAAAAGAAATCCGGTATGATATCGACCAACCACACGGTGGCCGATAACCGCAAGGCGTTCTACGAGTTCTCGATCGACGAGAAATTCGAGGCGGGCATTATGCTGAGCGGGACGGAAGTGAAATCACTGCGTATGGGGCAATGCTCCCTGAAAGAGGCCTATGTCGGACCGCATAAGGGCGAAATGGTTTTGATCAATTGCCACATCCCCGAATACCAGCAGGCCGGCAGCCATTTGCAGCACGACCCCAAGCAGATGCGCAAATTGCTGCTGCATAAGAGCCAGGTTAATAAATTACTGGGCGCGGTGTCGCGGCAGGGCTATACGATTGTGCCGCTGCGGCTTTATTTCAACAGCCGCGGTATGGTCAAGCTGGAGATCGGACTGGCGAAGGGTAAGCAATTGCACGATAAACGCCAGACCGAGAAAAACCGCGACTGGCAGCGCGATAAATCCCGTATTATGAAGGATAAGGGATAAATTTTATCCCCATAAAGCGCGCAAAGAAGCCGCTCGCCTGACGCAACCCTCATGGCCGTTATTTGCATACCACATTCTAAAAAGAATCCCCTATAGTCCGCTCAAATTCATGGAAACACGGAGAACTGATATGAGTTTTAGACTGGCTCTGGCTTGGGCCGGTGTGGATGCAAATAACCATTTGCACCAACAGGCCATTATCAAAGCGGAAAATGATCGCTTTGAAGACAACGGCGAGAGTGCGCAAGCACGGTTTCGCCGCAAAATGATGGAGGCCCGCGCGGAAGATTATGGAGAGATTCCCCGCATGCCTCTTGATTTAGATTAATTTACCAAACGGTTGGTAATAGTGTGTAAAAAAAGCGGGTCCAGTGGGCCCGCTTTTTAATTGGTAAACTATTGGTTTTATTTGAACCAATAGGATGTGGGGCCACTCACCCCACATTTTTTAGCGCTATCTGCTTATGCTTTTTTGCTGTCTTTCGGCACGTCATTGGCGGCAGCGGCTTCGGCGCCGCCCTCTTCCGCTTCTTTAGCCTGTTTGGAACTATCGGGGCCTGTTAACATAGCATCGGACACAAGGCCGGCATTGGCGCGGATTTGCCCCTCCAGCTTGGCGGCCACTTCCGGGTTTTCACGCATGAACTGTTTCGAGTTTTCGCGTCCCTGACCGATACGCTGGCCGTCATAAGAATACCACGCGCCGGATTTTTCCACGACATTGCCCTGTACGCCAAGGTCGAGCAATTCGCCCATTTTCGAGACCCCTTCACCGTACATGATATCGAATTCGACCTGACGGAATGGCGGCGCCATTTTGTTCTTCACCACTTTCACGCGGGTTTGGTTACCAACGACCTCGTCACGGTCCTTGATAGAGCCGATGCGGCGAATATCGAGGCGGACGGAGGAATAGAATTTCAAAGCATTACCGCCCGTAGTGGTTTCGGGCGAGCCGAACATCACACCGATTTTCATACGGATCTGGTTAATAAAGATCACAACCGTGTTTGATTTGGAAATCGAGCCTGTAATTTTACGCAAGGCCTGTGACATCAAACGCGCCTGCAGACCAACATGGGTATCACCCATCTCGCCTTCCAGCTCGGCGCGCGGCACGAGAGCGGCAACAGAGTCAATCACCAGCACATCAATCGCGCCGGAGCGCACCAGCGTATCGGCAATCTCGAGCGCTTGCTCGCCTGCATCAGGCTGGGAGATCAAAAGGTTATCGACATCCACGCCGAGTTTCTTGGCATAGGTTGGGTCGAGCGCGTGCTCCGCATCCACGATGGCACAAGTGCCGCCCAATTTCTGGGCTTCTGCAATAACATGCAATGCCAGCGTTGTTTTACCGGAGCTTTCCGGCCCGTATATTTCGGTGATACGGCCACGCGGCAAACCGCCGATACCAAGGCCGATATCAAGGCCGATCGAGCCTGTCGAGACCGAGGCAATACCGTCATGGAGCTTGCCATCGCTGTTCAGCTTCATAATCGAGCCTTTACCGAACGCACGTTCGATCTGGCCTAAGGCGGCATCAAGGGCTTTTTGTTTTTCGGGATTGGCTTGTTGTTTGGACATCGTATCACTCTTCTTCAGGGCTGTTGCACTCATAATTCTCTCCTTTTGTACGAAATTACCCGCCCCTTTGTAAATGGCGGTTTATAATCTCTTTGATTCTTATACACACAAGAATGTTCTATTTTCGTTCCCGTGTCAAGTAAAGAGAACAAAAACAGAACTCATTTTTTAATTGACCGTACTATTGTTAATATTTATAATAAATTATGTCAAAAGCAATGATGCAAAACGAAGCTTTAATTAATCTGTTACAAGCCCCCTTCAAGAAGGCCACCGAGACATTTGAAGCCAATTTAACCCTTCCCGAAAATTCTGATGTATTTTTATTAAATCACGCCCTCGTCCATAAATTACTGGCAGTGCGCTATGGAATACAGCTTGGCAAGCCCATAGAATTTATTAACGGTACCTGCGAAGACTTTATTCAAACAGTTCAATATCCGAAAGAGCACATACATCTACTTGCTTCTTCGGATTCTTTTTCAGCAGAATTTATTGACTCCCAAAAAACCTTTTTGGGTATTGCACAATCTATACAATCTATTATTGAAGCTAATTTGGATATGATTGAAAAATCATACGACAGCTCCCCTAACTATCCAGAACCTCTTTGACCTTCTCGGCGAGTTGCTTGAGGGTGAAGGGTTTGGGCAGGAAGAAGATGTCATCGCCCATATGGTCTTTCAGGCGGTCTTCGGTGTAGCCGGACATGAAGACGATTTTGAGTTTGGGTGAGTTCTGGCGCATACGTTGCGCGAGGGTCGGCCCGTCAATGCCCGGCATCACGACATCGGTGACCAGCAGATCAAGGTCCTGATTGTCCTGTTCTTCCATCAATTTCAGCGCCGATTCGCCACAATCGGCGGCCAGCACTTCATAACCTTTATTGGTAAGCGCGCGTTGGGAGAAGGTCCGCACGGCGTCTTCGTCCTCTACCAGCAATATGCGCTCGGTTCCTGTTAAATCCTTGGCTTCCTGTTCGATCATGGCGCCGTCGTCTTCGTCTTCTTCCTCGGCCTCGGTCGCGCGGGGGAGATAAATCACAAAGCTGGTGCCTTTGCCTTCTTTGCTCTCGACATCGAGATAGCCGTCAGTTTGGCGGATAATACCGTAAACGGTCGCAAGGCCGAGACCCGTGCCGTGACCGATTTCTTTTGTGGTGAAGAACGGCTCGAAAATGCGGCTGATATTTTCCTTCGGGATTCCGCAGCCCGTATCGGTAACTTTTATCATCGTCCAGTGGCCGGGTGGGAGTTCTTCGGTGGCGAGTTCCTTGGGTTTCCGGTTGGTGAAATTCTCGGTCAAAATTGTCAGGTGCCCGTTATTGTCCATCGCATCGCGGGCATTGACAGCGAGGTTAATGAGCACCTGTTCCATCTGGCCTTCATCCACCTTAACCAGCCCGAGATCGGAGCCGTGGACGATATCCAGTTCCACGCTTGCCCCGATCAGGCGGCGCAGGAGGTGGGAGAGTTCGGTCAAGATGTCGCTGATATCCTGCACCTTCGGGCGCAGAGTTTGCTGGCGCGAGAAGGCCAGCAGCTGGCGCACCAGATTGGCGGCGCGGTTGGAGTTTTGCTTGATCTGCATGATATCTGAGAAAGACGGATCGCCGGGCTTATGGCGGAGCAGCAGCAAATCGCAAAAGCCGATCATAGCGGTCAGCAGATTGTTAAAGTCATGGGCAATACCGCCCGCAAGCTGGCCGATGGCCTGCATTTTCTGGGATTGCACGAATTGTGCCTCTAAGGCCTTTTGTTCGCGCATATCAATAAAATGGAGCACGACATTCCCACTCTCTTTGAAGCGGCGGGCGTGCATCTGCGCATCGGCGGTTTTGTCTTTCCATTGCAGCGTGATGTCCATCGGGCTGTACGTTGCCTTACCGGATGCGATGTTCTGGATGGTCGCAATGATGGCGGATTTGTTTTCGGAATGGATCAACTTGCCGAAATCCTCCCCTTCAATGTTTTCAATCTCGGCACGGAGCATGGCGGCAAACTGGACGTTACAATCCAGAATCTGGCCGTCTTTGTCGATCAGGATAATGCCGAGGGGCGCTTCCTCGAAGAATTTCTGGAAGCGGTCTTCGGAGGCCTGAAGGGCTTGGCGCATTTCACGCTCAGAGGTCAGATCATGCACAACAGCGCGGGTACGGACACGCCCGCCCTCTTCGTGCACTACGGCCTGATTAATAGAGGCAAGGAAAGTACGCCCCGCGGGGCCTTTCATTTTCAGCTCCACAATCTGCTTGGGACCGCCTTTGTCGGTGAGGTCATAAGGCTGGCCCTCTTTGGGTGGGTCAACCAGATAGGTGTGCAAAGTCGTGGTCGAGAGCAGCGTTTCAATGTCTTGCCCGATCCAGCGCGCAAGGGTCGCATTGGCAAAGACGAAATGCCCCGTCTCATCGACAGAAAAGAAGCCGACAGGTGCGTTATCGGTGAAATCAATCAGCTTTTCACGTTCTTCGCGTATGGCGGTATCCACAGTATATTTCTGGGTCACATCATCAATGCGCCAATGGATATAGCCCGCCCAGCCCGCAACAGGTTGCGCAGTAACCATGTACCAGCTATCACGGTCTTCATGCTTGGAGAAGAGCTCGATAGAATCGGTCAGGCCGCGATGGGCTTGGTCGGCAAGTGCATTGAAATGCGAGAGCGCCTCGGGGTTGTCTTCGAACAAGCGGATGAGGCTTTTAAACCCCGGCGGCCCTAAGCCCTTACACAGATCATCAAAGCGCTGATTGGAATAGATGGTGTTGTCGGCGCTGTCTGTAATCAGGCGCGCCCCGCGGGAGCCTTCAAGCACCTCCTGAATAATGTCGAGATGTTGTTCCTGACGCGTGTGATGGGTGAAGGTGCGGTAGATCACCAAGCCGACCAGCGAGGCCACAATGCCCAGAAAGGTTGCGATCATGGCCGTTTCATTCATGAAAGACATGGAAGCCATAAATATAAGAAAGCCAAAATACAAACAGGCCAGCAAAACAATCAGCACCCAAGTGGAGCTGCTGCGTTTTGTTGTGGTCTGCTGCGCCTCGCCCTGCGCACCTTTGTGGTGACGGGCGATAAATTCTCGGTTATCCAGATTCATAGCCGCAAGTGTGCCATAAATGCTTGCAAAGGAATAGAATTTATAAAAATTCTCCCCCTATTTTTTCAACTTGCCTTTAAGTTTGAAGACGTAGGAAATGACCTCGGCCACGGCTTTGAAGTGTTCGGGCGGGATGGATTCGTCTATGTCCACACTGTCGTAGAGCGCGCGGGCGAGCGGGACGTTTTCGAAGAGTACGATATCGTGTTCCTTGGCGACCTCGCGGATACGCATGGCAACCTCATCAATACCTTTGGCGATACAGACCGGCGCATCCATTGTCGCCGTGTCGTATTTCAGGGCGATGGAATAATGTGTCGGGTTGGTGATAATCACATCGGCCTGCGGCACGGCCTGCATCATGCGCTGGCGGGCTTTTTCCGCGCGCAACTGGCGTAGCTTGCCTTTAACGAGCGGGTCCCCTTCGGTCTGCTTGTATTCGTCTTTGACCTCCTGCTTGGTCATGCGCATCTTTTTGTTGTGTTCGTTGCGTTGGTATACCAGATCAATTACGGCCACAACGCCCATCACGATCAAAACGCCGATCATAAGACGCACAACAAGAATACGCATTTGATCCAGCAACGCGGCAACCGGCAGGTCTATTGTGCGTTCCAATGCGCCGTAGAACGGATACAGAATGATTACCCCGACAACCGCCACTAACGAAATTTTAGCGATCCCTTTTGCACACTCCATGAGAGAGCGCATAGAAAAGAGGCGTTTAAAGCCTTTGATCGGGGATATTTTGCTCAAACTCGGTTTAATGGATTTGGGCGCGAACAGTACGCCGACTTGTGAAAATGGCCCGATAAAAGCAGCCAGCACAAAGACCAGGAAGGGCATGGCCAAAATGAACATAATTTCCATCATGCCATCACCAAGTGCGATTTTCATGCCGCCGGGCGTGCCGGGCACGGCGTAGGATTTTTCAATGTAAAATTTCAGAACACTAAAGAGCTGGCGAAACATTACAGGTGTTAAAGCCGCGACAACCAAGGTGCCTGCCAGCAAGACCAGCCAATTATTGACCTCTCTGGATAAGGGTATATTGCCCTGCTTCCGCGCCTCCTCCAGCTTTTTGGGGGTCGGGTCTTCGGTTTTCTGGGCTTCGTCCTGTTCTTCGCTTTCACTCATAGTATTATTATATCTTTATTAGCATTAATTTTTAATGCAAGCCCTCAAACGGCGGGCATGCTATCGCCCTATCGCGCGGCCTCGCACTTGCTCGGTACAATTTGAAACTATGTTTCAATCACTTTACGGACAAAGATCAACTACCCCCCACCGTTGGAGAGGAAATAGACCATCCCTTGCTCAAATTCGCCGAGCCAGTAGCGATACATCGCAAACATTACCATTGAGAGTGTCATCAGCGCGATCAGAATTTGCAGCGGCAACGCAATCATAAAAACCTGAATTTGCGGCATCAGACGAGATAGCACGCCCATCATGACATAGAGCATAATCCCGATAATAATAAAGGGCGCAGCCATTTTTACGCCGATGGTAAAGCTGGCCTCGACCGCTCTGGCAACCAGATCCGCCATCGAGCCACTATCAGGAAGCGCGCCGATGGGAAACATCTCGTAACTTTCGAACATACCCATCAGGAGCAAATGATGCAGATTAGTCGCAAATAAAAGCACCACCGCGGTGACCGATAAAAACGCGCCGATGAGCGAGCCTTGACCGGCCAGTTGCGGGTTAAAGACCATCGCATTACCAAGGCCGGACTGGATCGAGACCACCATACCGGCAACATCCACCGCCGTCATAAAGATGCGCATAATCGTGCCGAAAAACAGGCCGATGATAAATTCGCTCATAATCAGAAGCAGCAGGCCAAATGTGCCCGGCATCTCTGCAGGCATATATTTAATGAGGACGGGAAACAACGCGAAGGTGATTGCGGTCGCCAGTAAAATGCGGATATTCGTTGATACATACGAATCGCCAATCCCCGGCATAATCATGATGGCAGTGCCAAAACGCACAAAAACCACCATAAACGCAAAAACGCCGGTCACAAGAAAATCTTGAAAGCTCATGGGAAGCAGCATCGGCGGGGTGTATCCTTTCCTTTGCCCTTGGCGTCCCTAGCCTAGCGCTATAATGCGGTCGGCCAGACGCTCCATAAATTCAACCAGCGTTCTCATCATAAAAGGAAGGGTCAGAAACATCGCGACCATAATGGCGAAAATTTTAGGCACAAATACGAGTGTCATTTCCTGAATCTGCGTCAAAGCCTGCACGAGCGCAATGGCCACCCCGACAAACAGCCCGACCAACAGCACAGGTGCGCCAAGCTGGATGGCCAGCAATAGTGCCTCTTGCGCGGTTTCTATGACTTCAGTTTCGTTCATGGACTCCACTATAAAAGAAGGATTGGCGGCGGGCTAGAGATTTATATAAATCTGTTCACATGGTTATAAAGCAGGCAAAAAATGCCTGCTTGGTCTTTTCGCCCTTTCGGGCGGCCTCGCACTTGCTCGGTACAATTTGAAACTACGTTTCAAATCACGCTCGTATGGTTCTGCGCCCTTTCGGGCGGCCTCGCGCTTGCTCGGTACAATTTGAAACTACGTTTCAAATCACTGGTGCTATATTCTCAGCACCGCGTAGCGCGCTTGCGCGCCTAATTAAATCGGCATTCTCATGATTTCCTGATAGGCGGAGACCATGCGGTCACGCAAAGCAACAATTGTTTGCAGCGTTAATTCGGAATCGGTTACGGCTTGCACGACCTGGGTAATATCTGCCTCGCCGGTGATGGCGCGCGCCTGCATCGTTTCGCCCATTTTCATGGTGTCGATGGATTTTTCGACTGCATCGCTCATGAAATCCTGAAAGCTGACACCGCCCGTGTCTTGGGTCGGAATGTTCTTTGTCGGGATGCTGGAGCTGTTGGAATACGCTCTTGCCGCGATATTTGGATCTATAATTTTATCAACCATTTTTCTCTATTCCTTACTCTACTAATATAGCACGCTTTAGACGCGGAGCAAATCTATGGTGCGCATCATCATGGTGCGCGATTGTTCCAGCATACCGATATTGGCCTCATAAGAGCGCTGGGCCTCACGCATATCGGCCATTTCCATCAACGTGTTTACGTTTGGCATCTTCACATTGCCGTTTTCATCAGCGGCCGGGTGTTCCGGCTTGTATTCAAGCACGAAGGGAGTTTTTATATCTTCATCAATACGGTCGACCTGTACCATCTTGGCACCCATTTCACGGTCCATCTCGTTTTTGAAAGTGATCATCTGGCGGCGGTACGGATCGGCGCCCGGTGCGTCGCCCGTGGTTTGGACGTTGGCCACGTTCTCTGTAATCACACGGATGCGGGAGCCTTGCGCCTTCATTCCGTGGGTGGATATTGCCATTGCGTTTAATAATTCCGAACTCATATCTCTATCTCCTTATTATCCCGTTCTACTCTATTGACCCTTGCCCAGCGCCGTGCGGATCATTCCGATATTTTTCTGGTACAGATTGGTCATCATGTTGTAATCCATCATATTGCCTTGGGCATTGACCAGCTGCTCTTCCATATCCACGCGGTTCATGGACGGGTTGACGTCATAGACCTTGCGGGCCTTTTGTTCACGCGGGTCATCCACATTGCCATTTGGGGTGATATGGCCATTTGCAGTGCGCTCGACGCGAACCTGATTGGATTTGGTGACGCTTTTAAGAACATCGCCGAAATCGACTTTTTGCAGCTCATGGGCCTTATAACCCGGTGTATCCGCATTGGATATGTTCTGCGAAATCACGCGCTGCTTCTGGTTCAAATAGTCCATTTTTGCGCCTAAGGCCTTGAATATGCTTAAATTCTCTGTGGTCATTGTCTTTACCCTTTATGATTTATTACTCCACATCTAGTCACTATGCGAAAACCGTGCCAAACTGGAATGATTATGGTTGATGAATATGACGATGGACGCAAAAATAACCGTGACGAGGCCCTCAAACCTCTCAATGCAAAGCCTGTTCCAAAGCGCAAAACCGCCGTATCCCTGAAAGAGCAAGAGAATAAACGCCGCGCGCCCCTTATTACAGCCGCCGGGCGCGGTACAATGGCGGAGAAGATTTTGGAGCTGGCGTTTGCCAACGGTATTAAGGTGCGCGAGGACAGCGATTTGGCAGAAATGCTGGCGAAAATCGAGATAGACAGCCCTATTCCATCCGAGGCCTTTCTGGCAGTGGCAGAGGTATTATCCTATGTCTACCGCGCCAACGGCCAGCCCAACCCGTTTGATGTTAAGCTGGGGAAGTTTGGCGAGAGCGACGATTAAATCATGACAGCGCGCTAATTAATGGCTATAAGGGCAGGCATGGAAGTCATAACCGCCGCACAAATATTTCAATTGATATTCGCCTTGGGCTTTGTCGTCTTACTGATGGCGTTACTGGCGCATTTGATCAAGCGGCTGGGCTTTGCCAGCGCCATGCCTGTGAATAAATCGAAAAAACGCCTGAAAGTCATTGAATCCCAAGCGCTTGACGCCCGCCGCCGCCTGCTTTTGGTGCAGTGTGATGACAAACAACATCTTGTCATTCTGGGTTTAAACGGCGAAACTGTCATCAAAACAGATATAGAGCCGGTTAAAAATATTGAGACAGAGCCTGAGCAACAAAGTGCAAGCACTTAATTTCAAACGCATAATTCCCGTTATCGGCGCGCTGGTTTTTGCCTGCGCCTTGCTCATCCCGTTCGAATCGCTGAACGCGCAAGCCATCAGCATTGATCTGGGCGAGGAAGACGGCACAGTTACGGGCCGCGTCATTCAGATGGTCGCGGTGCTGACCGTTCTCTCCCTCGCGCCCTCTATCCTGATTATGATGACATCGTTTACACGGATTGCCGTAGCGCTGTCGTTTATGAGAACCGCGATCGGTATTCAGCAGACGCCGCCCAATACGGTTATGATCTCTCTAGCGCTGTTCCTGACGTTCTTTATTATGACCCCGACTTTAACGGCGGCCTATGAGCAAGGCGTGCGCCCGTTGATCGAGGAAGAAATTGACGAGATGGAGG
>CAXBAL010000050.1:0-10707 GCA_963973475.1 uncultured Micavibrio sp. | reverse complement strand
CAAAACAACAGCCAACACGATCAAACCCGTGCGGGCGTTTTTTTGTACCAGATCATCATTAGAGGGAGTATTCATGGGTTTTATATAGACCTGCAGCGGAGCGGCGACAAGGAAAAACGCATAAGGAAGTTATAATCTATATGGGTTCGGGGCAGCGTTAATCACTGATTGAGGCGTGATATTTCTCAAGCTCGGCTTTGTAGTTATCGCGCACGCTTTTGGTGGTGGCTTTATAGTTTTCGGCGCGTGTTTCCAGCATTTGGCGCAATTCATTGTGCTTTTCGCGATAAGCAAACTGGCGCATGTGAATGTCGCAATATTGCCAGCGGTCATCGGTATCGGCCAGCGGGTAATTATCGCGCGGCATAGTACAAGCCTCGGAACTGTTCACCATGTCGGCATTCTGCGCAAAAGCCTGGGCACTGTAAGTCGCCGGAAGGGCAAAACAAAGCAGTAAGAAAACGAAACGGAAAAGACGCATGGCCGAGAGAACTCCTGAAATAAAAAATACTTCTCTAAGAATACATCAATTTTATCCTATGGGCAAAGTATGAAAGCGCGTTAACAGGAATTAAGCTTAAGCTGTGCGCTCTACAGGCAGGGGGCCGAAAGATTGCACGGTCGGCATGATCTCGAGTCGGTTGACATTGAAATGCGGAGGCAGGGTCGCCGCCCAGACCACGCTTTCGGCCACGTCTTCTGCGGTAAGCGGCGCGGTATCGGCATAAACCTGCTCGGCTTTGTCTGCATCGCCCTTAAAACGCACCTTCGAGAATTGTGTCTCGACCATGCCGGGCTCGATATTGGTCACGCGGATATTCGTGCCCGCAAGATCTGCGCGGATAGCCAGCGAGAATTGTTTGACGAAAGCCTTGGACGCGCAATAGACATTGCCGCCGGGATAAGGGTAGTTGCCCGCCGTGGAGCCGATATTGATAATATGGCCGCTCTGGCGTTTTTTCATGCCCTCCAGAACAAGGCGCGTCATAATCACCAGCCCCTTGTTGTTGACATCAATCATGGTCTCCCAATCATCCAGATTGCAATTTTGCGCAGGCTCCAGCCCCAGCGCCAATCCGGCATTGTTGATCAGAAGGTCGATATCGCGGAATTTCTCGGGAATATTCTCAAAAAACTGTTCAATTGAGATGCGGCTCGACATATCGCAAAAGCCGATATGAAAGTGATTGCGGTGGTTCTCGCCCAATTCGTCCTGTAATGCCTGGAGTTTTTCAACGCTGCGTCCTGCCAATATAAGCTGGCAATCCATCTCGGCGAAACGATGGCAAAACGCTTTACCAAAATCGCCAGTGGGGCCGGTAATCAGGATCGTTTTGGGTTTATGCGTTTTATAGACTTTTTTAACCATGATGATTAAACCGACATGCGGATAATCGTAATACCCCAGATCAAGGCAACGAGGCCGAAAATAATGGCCAGAACCAGAAGGTTTTTCTTCAACTTTTTATTGTGCAATTCGCCTTTGGGCATGGAGAGGTCCTTTTAATGGCTATCAAGGTTGCGATATTAACAAGGCCGCGAACAGGGCGAACAGATAAAAGACGGAATATCCAAACATCAATTTGGCGTGCTTCATGTCATCGCTGCGCAGGACTTTATAGGCGGTGTAGATGAAAAACCCGCTAAGCGCAAAGGCCAAAGCGCCGTAGAGTATATTGGCGTATCCTAGAACAGTCGGCGCCAGCGTGATGGGGAACAGAACCAGAGTATAGATCAACATTTGTATTTTGGTTGCGCGCGCCCCTGCGGTCACGGTCATCATCGGGATTTTGGCTTTTTTATAATCGCTGTTGGCGAAGAGGGACAGCGCCCAGAAATGCGGCGGTGTCCAGAAAAAGATGATGGCGAAGAGTATAATCGGAAATGTTGTTACATCGCCTGTGACCATTGCCCAGCCGATCATGGGCGGGAACGCTCCGGCTGCACCGCCGATTACGATATTTTGCGGGGTCGAGCGTTTCAGCCACATCGTATAGACAAGAACATAGAATAAATTGGCAAAGGCCAGCAATCCTGCGGCCATCCAATTCAGCGCCAATCCCATCACCATCGTGGATAAAAAGGACAGTATAATGCCAAGCGCCAGGGCATCATCGGGCGCAATACGGTTTTGCGGTAACGGGCGGTCTTTGGTGCGTTTCATGATTGCGTCGATATCGCGGTCGTACCACATATTGATCGCGCCTGCCGCGCCAGCATTCAAGGATAAACAAAGAATGCCGACAGCGGCCAAAAACGGATGCAGCGCTCCAAACTCAGGGGCAATCCACATGCCGACAAAGCCCGTGAAAATCACAAGCGACATGACCTTCGGCTTAAGCAACGCGAAATAATCGCCGATGCTGGCTTCGGGGGCGTCTGCTCTGATTATAAGTGGGTCTACCGCTATGTCTGACATGAAGGGGAAAATAGCATGTTTCTGGTAAATTCCAAGTTTTTTGTGAAAAATTATAGCTGGTCCGGTTTGGAAAGACTTAAGGGGCAATGCTTAAGGCCGTGTTTATAAGCCCATTTTCACGTCTAAAGAGAAAGTGTGCTGGCCTGCGGCTCTGTAGTTGCTGATCGTCTCATTAGCCATGCGGCGTTGTAAGCGCGCCTGTGTCGGGACTAAGCTGGACATTTTATTCCCCTGCCATAGCTATCCTTTCCTCGACAGTGTTCTAAATCAAAATAGGCAGATCGCCGCCGTTGGTATCAAGCGTGGGAATCTCTATATCTAGCGAGCCGACTGTAGCGGAGTCATCATTACCGAAAAGGTTCAGCGGTCCTGTCATCTCTTCAGCAACATAACAGACAGCGGCGCCCGTATAATCATTGCTGTTGATCAGGCTTTCAATCTGGCCGAGGCTATAGGTGATTTGGCCTTTAGCCAAAGGAGAAAGCATTCAGTGCTTGTTCAGCGCTGGCTTTGGGCTTGGCGGGTTCAAGGTCGGCGGTGGCCAGAATGGTTTTGAACTCTTGGGCGTCTTTCTCAAATCCGGCTTCTTCCAGTTCATAAAGAACATCATCGGCAATTGCTTCAACTTCTTCGGGAGCAATTGCCATTTTGGCTTGGAGGAGATCCAAAGCCGTGCCGGGCTTGTTATTGTCAATGAGCGTTAAAACGCGTTCTTTAAGGCTACGCGCGCCGGGATTGAGATTAAAGTGTTCGGCCTCGTTATTACCATTGTCATTGCCCGCGTCCGAACCTGATTTCACAATGATCGGATTACGGCCTTGGTCCAGACCGAGCTCATTAAATAACGTCCCTAAAACAGGGGTGTTGCCGATGCGCTCTAATGGGTTGGCTGAAATGCTCATATTTCTTGTATAACAGTATAAAAAAAGGGAGTCAAATCGGGCTCCCTTTTTTTTGAATTTATATGTGTAGCTCTTATTTCAGCTTGGGCTGAATCTCGAACTGGTGGAATGGCGGCGGGGAAGACAGCGTCCATTCGAGTGTCATGGATTGCGGTTGTACGTTCCAGTAATTGCCGCTGGCTTTCTTACCGAAGAACATTGTGTAGAATACGATAATGATAAACCAGATCGTCGCAAGGCCGGCCAGATATCCACCATAGGATGAAATTTCGTTCCACATCGCCCACTGGTCATACGGCACCCCTTCGGACGGGTAGTCGATATAACGGCGCGGCATGCCTTGCAAACCAAGGAAGTGCTGTGGGAAGAAAAGCAGGTTAACACCGATGAACGTCATCCAGAAATGCAGTTTGCCCATCCATTCAGGATACATGCGGCCAAACATTTTACCGGACCAGTAGTAATATCCTGCAAACAGAGCAAAGACCGCACCAAGCGAGAGAACGTAATGGAAGTGCGCAACAACATAATAGGTGTCATGCAAAGCCACATCCATACCGGCATTGGCCAGAACAACCCCTGTCACGCCGCCAACGGTGAATAGGAAGATAAAGCCGATGGCAAAGAGCATTGGCGTGGCGAAGGTGATAGAACCACCCCACATGGTCGCAATCCACGAGAAAATCTTGATCCCTGTCGGAACCGCAATAATCAACGTGGCCGCGGTGAAGTAAGCGCGCGTATCAACATCCAGGCCCACCGTATACATGTGGTGCGCCCAAACTACAAAGCCCACAAAACCAATTGCCACCATTGCGTACGCCATCCCGAGATAACCGAAGATAGGCTTCTGCGAGAAGGTCGAGACGATGTGCGAGACAATGCCGAAAGCAGGCAAGATCATAATATACACTTCAGGGTGACCGAAGAACCAGAACAAGTGCTGGTAGAGAATCGGATCACCGCCGCCCTCGGGGTTAAAGAAGGCTGTACCAAAATTACGGTCGGTCAAAAGCATCGTGATCGCGCCGCCAAGAACAGGCACGGCCAGAACCAGCAAGAAAGCTGTGACAAGCATACCCCAAACGAAAAGAGGCATTTTGTGCAAGGTCATACCCGGTGCGCGCATGTTGAAAATGGTTGTGATAAAGTTAGCCGCGCCAAGGATCGAGCTTGCTCCCGCCAAGTGCAGGGCAAAGATCGCCATATCAACGCTCATATTCGGATGGCCGAGCGAGGAGGAAAGCGGCGGATAAACTGTCCAGCCTGTTCCGGCGCCGCCGCCAACAAGGGCAGAACAAAGCAAAAGCAGGAATGCGGGGACCAATAGCCAGAAAGAAATATTGTTCAAACGCGGGAAGGCCATATCGGGAGCACCGATCATAATCGGTACAAACCAGTTACCAAATCCGCCGATCAGGCCGGGCATCACCACAAAGAACACCATAATCAGGCCGTGTGCGGAAATAATAACATTCCACATGTGCCCATCAGGGTTTCCGGCGGCGTCGGTTAAGAACTGGACGCCCGGCTCTTGCAACTCCATGCGCATAACCATGGAAAATGCGCCGCCGATTAATCCGGCAAGGATTGAGAAGATAATATAAAGCGTTCCGATATCTTTGTGGTTGGTCGACATGAACCAACGGACAAAAAATCCCGGCTTGTGATCGTGGTGATCGTCATGGCCGTGATCATCGTGATGTGTGGCGGCTGTTGCGTTCATTTTATTCTTCTCCTTCGGATTCTTCGTCCGCTTCTTCTGTGTTTACTTGCTCTGATGCCTCCGGGGCATCTTCATTTGTTAACTGCTCGTCATCGGGCTGATTGGCGCTTTCGCCTGCGCTGGCCTCTTCTCCGGCTGCACCAATGGCGGTGTTTTCATTATCAACATCGGCTTCCTCTTCAGTAAGGGTATCCACAGGCATCGTGCCGCCTTGTTCCAAAATCCATTGTTCGAACTCTTCTTCGGAAACAGCGCGGATCTCGATAGGCATATAGGCGTGGTCTTTACCGCAAAGCTCGGAACACTGGCCGTAATAGGTGCCTGGCTTGGTGATTTTAAACCATGTGGAGTTCAAACGGCCGGGAACAGAATCTGTTTTTACACCCAGCGCAGGAACAGCCCATGAATGCAGAACGTCCGCGGCGGTCACATCAATCTGGATATTCTTGTTTACAGGCAAAACAACGGCGCGGTCGGTAGAAAGCAAACGTAGCTGGCCTTCTTCTGAATTGATTTCGTCTTCCGGCACCATATAGGCCATAAAGTTAATATTGCCGTGATCGGGATATTCATAGCCCCAATACCACTGGTATCCGGTTACTTTGATCGTCATTTCAGGGTTTTCCGTGCGATCTACATAGTAGAGCAGTTTGAAAGACGGAATGGCAATAATGATCAAAATCACAACGGGCAGGGCGGTCCAGAGCACTTCCAGCAACACGTTATGCGTGGTTTTGGACGGCACAGGATTGGAGCGCTTGTTAAAACGAACAATCACGATAACCAGCAATGCTAGAACAAACAGGGTGATGGCGACGATGATATAGACCAACATATCATGGAATTCATGAATTCTCTCGGCCGATGGCGAAGCCGCAGCTTGCGTCAGAAATGACCAGGGCGTTGCGTTATGGGCCGCTTCCTGTGCCAGTGCAGGCGCCAGAAAACCAAGTGAGAAAAGGGCAGCTAGCCCCAGAGTAGCAATGATTTGTTTTAACATTTTGACCGTTGGTTTGATTTTATTTTTTGTCTTTTTAGAATATATCACCAGAAATGCAAGTAAAGAAAAGACTTTCTTGCTTAAAATTTCTTATAGGAGGCTCAGGAGTTTCAGCAGCGCCGTTTCCGCCCGTAGGATATTATCGCCGAGTGAGACGGCCTTGAGCTTTGGCAGAGCCATCATGCGATGGATTTCCTCTGCCGTAAAGCCGCCTTCTGGACCGATCAGAACGGCTATATCCGCGCGCTCATCCCCAATACGTGTTGGGGTGTCCATTCTTTCTATGGCGGCATAAACGGGGGATTTGCAGGTATTCAGGGCGGTAAATATATCGACTAGCGGATGCAAAACTGGTAAATCCAGTCGCTCGCACTGCTCTGCAGCCTCTATGATTTGTGCTTTCAGGCGCTCTTCATTTATTTTTCGGGTTTCGGTATTTTGCGTGAGGATCGGGTGCAGGTCGGTTACGCCAAGCTCGACGGCTTTTTCAATCATGAAGTCCATGCGGTTTTTCTTGATGGGTGGAAAATAAGCGTGAATTTTTCGTCCTTGCTGAGTTTGTGGACGGATTGGTTCTTGCGAGCGGGCTTCTGCGCCCTTTTTACCCATGGCGCTCAGGCTATAGACCCATTCTCCGTCTCGCCCATTAAACAAACGCACCTGATCGCCTTCGGATTTGCGCAGGACATTTTTCAAATAATGCGCCTGTTCCTTGGGCAATTCGACCGTTCCGCCCTCGAATAAATCAAGTTCGGTATAGAGCCTTGGCGATTTTGTGATAGGATTTTGCATCATGACGAAAGAGACTAGAGCAAAAAACTATACCGATATCAAGCATTACGGATTCGTGATGCGCATTTTACCGGAAGCCCTGCGTCCGTATGCCCTGTTGATGCGGCTGGACAGGCCGATTGGCTGGTGGCTCTTGCTGCTGCCCGGCTGGTGGTCCATTGTGCTGGCATCTGGTGGTTTGGCGGGGATGAATATTTATAGCTGGGCTTTGATGGGATTGTTCCTGATTGGCGCGGTGGTGATGCGCGGCGCGGGCTGCGTTGTCAATGATCTTTGGGATCGCAATATAGATAAGCTGGTCGAACGCACGCGCGGGCGCCCTTTGGCCTCGGGCGCGGTCTCCGTTAAGCAGGGTTTTGCATTTTTGACGGCACTTCTACTGATTGGCGCCTGCATATTATTGTCCCTGTCGAAGATGGCGATCCTCTTAGGTTTTGCGGTTTTGCCGCTCATTGTGCTCTATCCTTATATGAAGCGCATTACTTACTGGCCGCAGTTTTTTCTCGGTATTACTTTTAATTTCGGCGCGCTTATGGGCTGGGCGGCTGTGCATGATACCATCAGCGCTGCGCCTGTTTTGCTGTATCTAGGCGGGATTTTCTGGACGATCGGTTATGATACGATCTATGCCCATCAGGATAAGGAAGACGACGTTATGGCGGGGGTGAAATCAACCGCGCTGAAGTTCGGTTCTCATTCCAAACGCTGGGTGTTTGTTTTTTATATGGTCGCGATTTTGTTGCTCAGCGTGGCGATTATGAGTGTAAAAATGGACCCTAGCGCGCTGGCGCTTTTGATGTTGCCGATCTTCCATATGGCGTGGCAATTGCGCGCATGGGACATGGACAATCAGGAGAGCTCGCTGCGGATATTCAAATCCAACCGCATTTTCGGTCTGTTGTTATTATTGGCGTGCTTTATTTAAGCGTTTCTAGGGTGCAGGCGCCTCTTCGGCGCTAACAAATTCGCGCTCGCCTTGCTCATCCCGTAAGGCTTTTAATAGTGCCGTGTTACCAGCCGCGCTCATATAATCGGCAAAGCTTTTACCGCTACGCGCTGCTTCCGGCTTTACATATTTTAAATCCGCGCCGCTCTCTAATAAGTCTTTGAATAGTTCGACGTCTTTTTCGTTATCCCGTATCATAGTCATGACGCGTGCCGAAGCCCTTACACTTTGATTTGCGTAGTCCAAAGCGTCTTTTTGTAACGCGATTAAGCAATGATTTGCGTCATAATTGATGCTGGACAGATAAGAGGCGGCAAAATCAGCACCGAAATGATCTTTCACCATTTCACGCATCTGCCGTGCGAGCATATTGGCGTTCTCCGCCTTCAATATGACTCCATTCCATGGCGTATCATTTTGGTCGTGTATTTGCTTTCCTGCTACATGCAATACATGCAGAAGTGTTTGGATGGCTGGGTTTTTCTGCAATATAGGCATGGGTTCAAAAGCACCGCCTGTAGCGGCCTCCAGTAATTTTCCTTGTGCGATCAAATGATGTTTGTCATCGGCGCTGTGGCGGAAATCATAACGGTCGGGGTCTTTGCGGAACGCAATACCGAACCGTTTCGGTAGGCCGATATAATAACCTTCGAAATCAACCGTATCTATCCATGCTTCCTGCAGATGGCTGATATCGCCGATTTGTGCCTTTATCTTCGGGCGCCATTGCCAAGGGCCAGTCCAGTCGGGGTCATATTTGTCCTCAATTGCATTGGCCAGAAAATGTGCGACATCCTCTTCTTTCAATTTGTTTAAGAGCTTGATGTCCGGCTCCAATCCCAAATCAATCGCCACAACCAGCTTTGCCGCATTGATGAACTCAGCATTTAAATTAATACCGATATCGCGGGCGAAATATTCATCGAAGCTGATCACATTCAAAAGTCCGCTTGCCGGTATGGCTGTATCGGCAAAACCTGTCGGTTTATCAAAAGCCAGTGTTTGGCCTTCCTTTTCAAAAAAGATAATTTTCTCACCGTTGGGATGAAAAGCGCAGGTAATGCCAAGTTCGGAAATCTCGGCAATTTCAACGCCTTTATCCTTCAAATGTGCGGAAAGGGCTTGCTCGCCGCCGATACTGATACCGCTTTGATCTTGATTATTTTCGGCACTTTCGAATGTACCGCCGAAGGCCTTTACAATGCGACGTCCTGATTCATCTTGAATCTCCAGCTTTCCCTCGGCCATCGAGATATGCACATATGATCGTTCCGAATCTTTATGGCCATGCGTGGCATTATAACTAATCTTGACCCGTTTCAGGTTTGATCCATGATAAAGTTGGCTCTCGTCTTTTGGCGCCACCTTCCAGACCTGTTTTTGCAGGGAGATATTGCCGTTAAGACGCGTTGACCAATTGTCGAAATTACGCGCGACGGCTTCTGCGTCATAATCATTGCGCCAATTTTCCGCACTGGCAACGTGCTGGATTAAACGGCGTTTTGCTTCATAGGTCAGACTCATAAAATATTCCCTGATAATTTTCTTATAACCTGAATATCGTCAATTGTGGCGTTATGGTCAAGTTTATATTTTACGGAATACTTTGTGCCTTCATAAGATTGGCTTTATCCGCCGTATAAACCGCGCAAACGCTGCTCGGCAATGACCAGCATCGGCAGGTCGATCGAGCCGGAACGGCGCAGTTCGGCAAAGAGCGGATCAAATTGCTTGGCCAGATTGGGGTGGGTATCCATCCACATATCCAGCAGGCTCTTATCCTTTTTCTTTTTCGCGCCCGTATCGCGCAGCACCCGCATCGTCATACCCGCCTGACAGCTATAAAGCTGATCGACCAGACCTTTGGTTGCCTCAGCGTGCCAATGATCATCGGAGTTCAGATAGCGCGCTTGCTGGCGCAGCCAATCCATATGGAAGCGCTCGCCTAATTGGTAATAGGTATGGGCGGTATCCAGCAGGTTCGAGTTTTGCTCCAGCGAGATACGGATAATATCACAGGCAGAAGCCAGAACAGGCATCAATGCAATCTGATAGGCCAGTTCTTTCGGTATGCCGTTTTCTTCGTTCATACGCTGGCGTTCCTGAATACCTTGAGAGAGGCTTTCGTTGGTGATCTTGCCAAGATTTTTGCGCAAGGACTCAATGCCATTCTTGAAGTCTTTGGTGTCGCGGCCAATATCCAGATCGCGGCCCAAACGGGTCAGGAACCATGTGATGGCATGCTGGGACAAATTGGCGACCTCGCGCATGGCTTTCAATTGAACTTCGGCAGGGACTTTGTTATCCAGTGCTTCGATTTCATCCCAAAGATCGCGCAGGCTGAACGCATCACGCACCACGATATAGGCCTTGGCCACATCATCACAGCTCGCGCCCGTTTTGCTCATGCGGGATTTTATGAAGGTCGGCCCCATGCGGTTGACCAATGAATTGGACATGGTCGTCGCAATAATCTCGCGGTGCAATTTATGATTAAAAATCTCCTCGCGGTATTTCTTGCGCAGATCATCAGGGAAGTAATCCACCAACCATTCTTCCATCTCGTCGCTATCGGGGATATCGCTACGGAGCAGATCTTTCGAGAAACCAATTTTGGCGTAGGATAAAAGTACGCAAAGCTCTGGCCGTGTCAGGCCTTTACCCGCACGCAGGCGCATCTCGACCGTTTCTTTCGATGGCAGGCCTTCGATTTTACGGTTCAGACCTTCTTCGCGCTCCATATCCTGAATGAAGTCTTCATGCATTTGCAGGTTTTCCCGCGCTTGCTGCTCAATCAGGCTAATGGCCTGGGCTTGTTGGTAATTTGTACGCAGGACAAGGTCGGCCACGTCCTCTGTCATACTCTCCAAGAGCTTATTGCGCTCTTTGATATCCATAGTGTTGCCCTTTTTGCGCATCACA
>CAXBAL010000049.1:0-10761 GCA_963973475.1 uncultured Micavibrio sp. | reverse complement strand
CCAAAGCGGGAGATGTTTACGCCTTGCCGTCTTTCGGCCTACCTGCAAAGCACAACATTCTGGCCGTGCGACCCAATTGGAGGTCAGATTTCGAGCGCGAGGACAAGCATCTGGTAATGTGCGTGCGTAAAACCGTGGTGTTGGCGAAATGTATGCTGCTGAAATCCATCGCCTTTCCACCGCTGGCAGCAGGACGGAAAGGCTACGGCAAAGGCCGCGCGGCACGGCTGCTTATACAAGGCATTCTTGACCGCATGGATGAGCGCATAGAAGAAGTGCGCATCGTCTGCCCCGATCAAACGACCTTTAATGAATACAAAAAACGCCTGCAGGCAAAAGGCTGGCGTGGTTAAGCCGCTTTTTTCTGCTTCAGTAAATCCGCAAGGCTTACCAGCGGGCGCGGGCCGACATGGGAAATGACCTCGGCGGCAGCGATGGCGCCGTAGCGGCCGCAAGTCTCTAGATCTTCCCCTTCGGTATAACCATACAGGAATCCGGCGGCGAATTGGTCGCCAGCGCCTGTTGTGTCGATGACTTTTTCAACAGGCTCGGCACTGATTTTCACATTCTTATCACCGGCAATAATAACCGCGCCTTTTTCGCTGCGGGTAATGGCGGCAACTTCTACGTTATTGCTCACCGCGCTAATGGCGTCGTCGAAGTTATCTTTTTGATAAAGCGATTTAATCTCGTCTTCATTGGCGAAGAGAATATCAATATGGCTTTCCACTAGCTCAAGGAAGTCGTCACGGTGGCGATCAACGCAGAAGGGATCGGACAGGGTCAGGGCCACTTTATGGCCGTGCTTATGTGCAGCCTCTGAAGCCTTAATAAAGGCGGCTTTGGCTAAATCTTTGTCGAATAAATACCCTTCCAGATACGTAATCTGGGCTTGGGCGATCAGATCTTCGTCAATGTCATTGGGTGAAAGCTCGACGCTGGCGCCAAGGAACGTGTTCATTGTGCGATGCGCATCCGGCGTAATCAGGATAAGGCAGCGGCCTGTCGGTGCGCCAACGGCCAAAGGTGTTGTCTCAAAAATAAGCCCCAGTGATTTGATGTCATTAATGAAAATCTTGCCCAGCGCATCATCGGCAACCTTACCGATAAACCCGCCTTTACCACCGCAAGAAGCAAAACCCGCCATGGTATTGGCTGCGCTGCCGCCTGAGGTTTCCACACCATCTTGCATGAGGGTGTAAAGCTCAACCGCGCGCGGCTCGTCTATCAAAGTCATAGAGCCTTTTTCCATGCCGTGCTTGTCATGTTGGTCTTTAATAAAGTCTTCGGTTGCGTTGGATAAAACATCCAATAGGGAGTTTCCAACGGCGACAACACCAAGGCTTGGCTTTGACATATGATTAATCCTTTTGCTTTAATTATTTGATTCGTAGCTGTATCCGTATTATTTCTATACACATAACCGCGAAAAACAAGACAAGACAGCACGAAAGTTAGGATTTTTACCGATGTTTGAGGATGACAAGCCAAGCCCTAAATTTCACGAAACTGTTGAAGCCGCTGTAAGCGCTGCGTTGAAATTGGCTGAAATTAAGGGCTGGCAAGAGGTTACGCTTTATGATGTCGCGCAGGAAGCCGGGCTAACTTTGGCCGAATTGCATGTTTTTTTCGAGGATAAGTTCGATATTCTAGCATCGCTCGGGCGTAAGATTGACCGCGAAACACTGGCGCGCATGTCACCTTATGATGGTGAAATATCACAGCGTGATGCTTTGTTCGATATTTTCATGGACCGTTTCGAGGTTCTGAACGAACACCGTGAAGGTGTAACTGCAATTTTGCGCTCCTTCAAGTTTGACCCGAAACAAGCGGTAATCTCGTTGCCCCATCTTTGCCGCTCAATCAGCTGGATGCTGGAGGCCGTGCAATTGAATACCAGCGGCCTGCGCGGCGCTGTTCGCGTTAGTGCAATGACGGGGCTTTATCTTAAAGTACTGCGCGTTTGGATGGGTGATGACAGTGCCGATATGGGCCAAACCATGGCGGCGCTGGATAAAGAGCTTTCCCGTGCGGAAAAGCTTGCAACAAGCTTTGGAATTTAATCATTTTAAATAGTACCAAATAAGTATTCATTTATTTAATTATTGACACTTTTGGCTGGAGTATTTGAAATTGAGAATTATTCTCATTTAAGTATTGCAATTCCAACGTCCTTCTGTGCGCAATTATTGATTTTTATCAAAGTAAACATTTGAAAACTGCTTTATAATATTATAAGTAAATTGCATAAAAACGTCAGGAAAATGCTGTGTCTCAAGACTTTGACTATATTGCCCATTTCGAAAACAAATTAAATGATGTTCGTAAGGAAGGCCGCTACCGCAGCTTTGCCAATCTCGAGCGCATCGCGGGACGCTTTCCGAAAGCTATCTATCGCCCCGAAAACGGTGAGGAAAAAGAAGTTACAATCTGGTGCTCAAATGATTATTTGGGTATGGGGCAGCACCCTGTTGTTTTGAACGCCGCCCAAGAGGCGCTGGAAAACTCCGGTGCAGGGGCTGGGGGAACCCGAAATATTTCCGGTACAACGCGTTATCATGTCCAGTTAGAGGAATCGCTCGCCGACTTGCACAATAAAGACGCCGGACTGGTTTTTTCCTCCGGTTATGTTGCCAATGAGGGCGCGCTCGGCACACTTGGCAAGCATTTGCCGAACTGCGTTATTTTCTCCGATGCGCTGAACCATGCCTCTATGATCCACGGCATGCGCGATTCAGGCGCCGAGAAACGTGTGTTCCGTCATAATGATCTGGAACATCTTGAGCAGCTTTTGCAATCCATCGATCAGTCCCGTCCGAAAATAATTGCCTTTGAATCGGTGTATTCCATGGACGGTGATATTGCGCCGATCAAGGAAATTTGTGATCTGGCCGATAAGTACAATGCCTTGACCTATCTTGATGAAGTCCACGGCGTCGGCATTTACGGTCCTCGCGGCGGCGGTGTGGCCGAAGAACGCGGTCTGATGGACCGCATTGATATTATCGAAGGGACATTCGGCAAGGCCTATGGCGCAATGGGTGGTTTTATCACAGGGCCGATGGCGCTTGTGGACGCGGTGCGCAGTTTCGCCTCCAGCTTTATTTTTACCACCAGCTTGCCGCCCGCCGTTCTGGCCGCAGCCCATGCCGCAGTCGAGCACCTCAAAGTATCGGATATAGAACGCAGCCGTATGCGCCGCAATGTCAAGTTATTCAAATCCCGTTTGGACGCGGCGGATTTGCCTTATTTGCGCGGGGAGAGTCATATTGTGCCGCTGGTTGTGGGTGAGCCGAATTGCTGCCGCGAGATCAGTGAGCTGTTGATGCGCGAGCACAATATTTACGTGCAGCCGATCAATTATCCAACAGTGCCTAAGGGAACAGAACGTCTGCGTTTAACAGCAACGGCGGCGCACAGTGAGGACGACATACACATGATGGCCGATCTCTTGCAGAATCTCTGGGACACCCATCATGCCCTTATTCGCGCAGTTGCGTAAGCATTAAACTTTAAACGCACAATAAAAAACACGCCCGAATTTGTGGCGTGTTTGTTTTCCTACTTTTAATACAGTGGCTAAGCGCTGATATTCACAACGCTACCGCGTGAGCCTGAGGCCACTGCTTCAACCATAGAGGCAACGGCTTGCTCTTGCTGGGCGGCTTGTTTCATCATGCCTAAGGTGACTTCCTGTCTGAATATGGCCTGTTGGGCGGCCAACCCTGCTGAAATTTCCATTTATACTCTCCTAGTATTCTTTAATCATACCACATTATGGCGGCTTATATCAAGGAAAGTGAATGTAGGGCAGGGGTATTTATAATTTAAACTTGTCATAGAACCGATTGCAGGCTTTTTCCAGTTCCTTCACGAGCGCATATCCTTCCTTACCGCCATCGCCCTTTAAATCGTTGACGAGTATAATGTGAATTGTTTTGGCGTGGACATCCGCAATTTGTATGGCTTCTTCATTTACGCGGTCCGCATTTTCAAGAAAATGAAGCGCCAGTCCGGCAATTTCACTAATCAGTTGATAACGGAACATACCGCCATTCGCCTTCAATTGCATGATTGCACCTGTAAGCTCTTCTTTATATTTATCTTTATCGTGTTTGTCGTTTGCGCCGCGTAGCTTCTTGAGCGCGTCATTGACGTCTTTTAATAAATCTGCGGCGATGGGTTTGAAATCGGTTTCACTTTTATGTATGTAGGCTTGCGCCTGATCCAGTAAACGCTCATCAATGCTCCCAGCACCGACTTTCATTTTCAATTTGTTTGGCGGTTTAATAAAGCGGGGTTTTTTGTGCGGTCTATTCATTTTAACGGGCGATCTGCTTTTATTTTTTCGACAGGTTTTTGGCTTCGTCTCTCAACTTTTTCAACAGCTGCGCGGAAGATGTTTGTGCAGGGCTTTGGGGATTTGCCTTACTATCATCATCACGGCGCTGGGGTCCTTCATAATCTTTGATAGTGCGTCTGCGGCGGTCGGGGCCGAAAAAATCATCGGCATCAACGAATTGGCGCGGCTTTTCAATGATTTGTACGATACGGTTGTATAAATCGCGCGAGGTAAACGGCTTCACCAGAAACTCGGTGATACCGCAATCTCTGGCCGATTCAACGCGCAGTTTCGAGCTAAATCCCGTCATCATAATGATTGGCACATACGGATTGGGGCAAAGTGGATTTTTCCGCACTTCGCGTGTAAATTCGAGCCCGTCCATAGGCTTCATCATCCAGTCGGTGATAATCAAATCCGGGTCATGGCGGATGGTAAGATCCAATGCTTCTTGCCCGCTATGCGCCAGATAGATATTTTTAAATCCGAAGATATTCAGGATCGACTTGCACAGCGTCAGCATCGGCGCCATATCATCAATGATAAGTATTTTGGTCGTGGTGAGATCGTAAGCCATGATGGAAAATGCTTTAAAGAAATGAAAAAAGTATAATTTTTTTATGATATCAGAAGAACGTGATTTGTAATAGCATGAATGGCAAATAACACCGCACAAATATTCATACAGGAGATAGTAGAATGGGACATGGTGGACATATTGTTGTGAAGGCCTTAAGCGCGCTGGGCGCGGACCGCGTCTTTTGTGTTGCAGGCGAAAGCTATCTGCCAGTGCTCGATGCGTTCCTCGATTATTCTGATATTGACGTCGTCACTTGCCGTCAGGAATCGGGCGTGACATTTATGGCAGAGGCGCACGCCCAACTAACTGGTAAGCCTGCTGTGGCGCTTGTCACCCGAGGGCCAGGAGCCTGTAACGCGTCCATCGGGGTACATACGGCGATGCAATCCTCCACGCCGATGATATTGCTGGTCGGACTAATCGCCAGCACCGACCGCGATAAAGAAGCCTTTCAGGAATTTGATCTCAAACAGATGTTCGGCTCGCTCAGCAAATGGCAGGCCGTGGTCGATCGCGCCGATCGCTTGGGTGAATATATCACCCGTGCGTGGCATGTGGCCTCTTCGGGGCGCCCAGGCCCTGTAGTGATCGGCTTACCAGAGGATGTTTTGTTCCCCGAGACGCCGGATCATACCATAACCCCTATACCGCCCAGTGAGGTTAGTGCCTCTCCTGCGGTCATTAAAACCATCAAGGACAAATTGTCCAAAGCCCACGCGCCGCTCATCATTGCAGGGGGCGGCGGTTGGAGCGAGCAGGGTATCACCGATCTGGCCAGCTTTTCCGGCGCCAGCCATATTCCCGTTTGCACGGCCTTCCGCCGTCAGGATATCTTCGATCACACCCATTCCAATTATATTGGTGAGCTTGGAACATCCTCCAACCCTGTCTTGTTAGAACAGGTCAAAAAGGCTGATGTCATTTTGGCACTCAACACCCGCTTGAACGAAATGACAACGCAGGGTTACAGCCTGTTTCAAGAGGGGCAAGAAATCATCCATGTCTATCCCGAGGCCGAAGAATTTGGCAAATCTTATACGCCCGCAATGGCGGTGCATGCTCACATTAATCCGCTTGTTACTGCCCTGGCCGCATCGGGGCGGCTGGATGGCCGTGTCTGGGGCGCTTGGCGCGATCAGGGGCGCAAAAATTATCTGGAGTGGAGTCAAATCGCCCCCAAGGCCGAAAGCCGCAATTGGAACGGCGCGGATTTAACACGTATTTACGCCTTTCTGCAGGACAATTTGCCCAAAGATGCCATCATCACCACCGATGCAGGCAATTTCAGTGGCTGGGCGCAGCGTTATGTGCGCTATAGGCGCCCTGGGCGATTGCTGGCTCCGGTCAGCGGCGCGATGGGCTACGCCGTGCCGTCCGCGGTGGCGGCCTCGCTCGCCCACCCTGATCGTACGGTGCTCGGAATTTGCGGGGACGGCGGTTTTATGATGAGCGCGCAAGAAATCGCTACGGCCATGCATAAAGGCGCAAAGCCGATCATTCTGGTCTGTAATAACGGCGTTTACGGCACCATTCGTATGCATCAGCAGCGCGAATATCCGGGGCGCGGCTCGGCCACCTCGCTCACCAATCCCGATTTTGTGAAAATGGGGGAAAGCTACGGTGCCTATGCGGCGCGCGTACGGGACGCCGATGAATTCCCTTCCGTGTGGAAAAAGGCGCTGGCCCATGACGGGCCGAGCCTGATCGAGATTGTCATGGACCCCGCGCAGGTCAGCACGCGAAGCTAAACTTAATCTGGAGATAAATCCGGCTCGCCGCTATCGGGCGTAGAGGAGGGAGTAAAGCCCCAGAGCGCTTGCAGTGGTTTCACGCTCTCGATCTTGCCCCGCAAATGCTGGTCGCGGCCAAGGCGTTCTTCCTCGCCGTTCGATGTGCGTACAATCTGGCGATTTTCGGAATCAATATCCCAGCCGCCGGCCTTTAACATTTCATCACTCAGGCGGTTTCGCAGGCCATTACCCAGCCGAATTTCTACGCTTTTGGTGTTAACGTGTAATATCGTGGCGCTTTGCTCTTCACCGCTTTTCAAAGTTTTAATCAGGTATAATTTATTTTTATCTGATTCGATGTCTTTCGCGAGGCGGTTTGTATTTTGCAAATGCTCGCAAATCTCCGGCATGCGCTCTATTTCGGCATCGCTAAGTGCACCTTCCTCTATGCCATGCAACCTGCGTACCCCTCGCCATATATACGAATCAGGTTTGCGCCGTAGCGGGGACGTCGCATGGCAATAATGTTTAATGCCCAGTGCAAAATGTCCACGGCTCGTCGGTTCATAATAGGAGCGATCAATGAGGTCATTATGCAGAACTTCTTCCACGCGGGACTTAATGCCCCGTTTCGCGGCGAGCTTTAATATATCATCCAGCATTGCCCAATCACAGTTATTCGGGTTTTCAGAAATTTCAAAACCCAGATAGGTTAGTTCTTTTACCATTTTTTCATAGGCCTCAGGATGAACAACGGGGCTGTGGTTTCTGAACGGTACGGCGATCCCGGCTTCGTGCAATTCTCTGGCAATACCTTGATTTGCCATGACCATAGCGGTCTCGACAAAACCGTGTGAAATATATTCGCTGTCCTGATTGGCCATGCGGCGCCCTGTCTGAGCTTCCCAGAATTTTTCACGCAAGCGTTGGTGAAACTCGTCAAAGCTGCGTACGCTTTTATCGCCTTTGCCTAGCAATTCGGTATACTGGTTGTAGCTAAGTTGAGCGCGCGTTCGTATGATGCCTAGTCCTGTAGATTCGCTTTGAAGCGTCATATTATCATCGAAATATGCTTCATATATTCCGGCAGGTCGGACCTGATTATAGAGTAAAGAGCAGCGCATAGTCAGCTCGTGCGGATAAAGAGGGTAGTTCCGCTCCGGCATATATAATGTAGTGCCTCGGCGGTAGGATTCTTTATCCAGCGCGCTCCCTTCGGTAACAAATGCATCAATATCGGCAATGGCAATGGTCAATCGCCAGCCACCATCCAGTTTTTCAACGCAGGCGGCGTCATCCAGGTCTTTTGCGCCGGCCGGATCAATGGTTATAAAGTTCCGGTCTGTCAAATCTGTGCGTTTTGTTTTCGAAAATACGCGTTTTTCCAATGCGCTGGCCTCTATTAATGCCGTTTCGCTGAATTGATGGGGAACCCCGTGTTTTTCTAGAAGGATGGTGTTGATGTTTTCACCGTTCGAGCTCTCATCTGGGCTTATGATCACTTCAGGATCATCAATACGCATATCCAAAGGCAGGAGCGCCTCATAGACACTGTTATCCGCGCAGGGTAAATCTTCAGTATTGTTGCTACGTAATTTAAACTGGGTTCTGATATTGCGGTTTTCAGCCGTAAAGACCGCTTCGCCATTGCTGCGTTCGTTAAAGCGTCCCTTAAGCTGGACAGGTTTGCCTGAACATTTATTCAGGAAGTTGGCAACGCGCTCTAACCCTTTGCCTTCGGTGATGTTTACAACGAGAGTATCGCCGGTCTTTAATTTATGGCTGGCAATTTGCTTGGTAGAAAGCGTGGCCTTGAAATTTGAATTTTCCGGTGTTCCCCAAATATCCAGATAATGTTTATCTGCTTTTTTGCGATCAGTGAGGGTGGCATAAACTGTATCGGCATACGGAGCGCTTGCGCTATAACTTCTGTCTGCATTTTTTCTAACGCGGCCCTGATCGCTTAAATCTTGCAGGGCGGTGTCCACACGGTATTCAAGCCGTCCGCCTTGTTTGAATAGACCCATAATATCGCTTTTGCTTACCGGATTTGTCGCGGTTGCAATGTATTCCAGTATTGTGGTGCGCGAAAACTTATTGCGCGAAGATTTTTTATGAGTCATTCCCTGTCTTTTCTTGTCTTTAACGTAAACGCTAAAACATTTTATTACAGGATTTATAGAAGATTAAGGCATGTAATGCAAGGGAGTTATGTCATTAGGTGGCGTTGCCTGTCTTCATAAGATCATCGATGGCACCGGCCATTTTTATATCCCGCTCGGATATTCCACCCGCATCATGGGTTGTTAAAGTGATTTCCACACGGTTATACACATTAAACCATTCGGGGTGGTGATCCATTTTTTCGGCGAGTAAGGCCACGCGGTTCATGAAGCCCCATGCGTGGCTAAAGTCTATAAATTTCAGGTCTTTATGGATGGATTTTGTATCAGAAGATAAGTTCCATCCTTCTAGCTTGCCAAGGGCTTTATCCACAGTTTCGGGCGGTAATTGGTCGACCATTCTTTGTTCCTCGCTTGTTCGAATCGTTCATTCACATTAAAATATGATTCATCAACAAACAACCTAGCTTTGTTCACGGTATTGCCAAGGCTCCCCCCGTGAACCTCTGGTCTTATTTGCAAGGAGTGTAGCATGGATGCACTGAAGATAATTATGAACTTTACCGTTTCACCCTCCTTGGAGGATATCGAGGTTATGGCTGGTCATGCGCTGGATAATATGCCTGACGAGTTGCATGAATATTGTTCGGATGTATCTATCGTGGTCGAAGATTTCGCGGATGAATCGCTAGAGAGCGAGCTGGATCTGGATGACCCATTTGATCTTTTGGCTTTGTTCCGCTCGGGGCGTGAAATCTCACCTGGTATCGAGAAGAAGAGCGCCAACGACGATGGATTTTTAATCCTGTTCCGCCGTCCTATACTGGATATGTGGTGCGAGAGCGGGGATGATATTAACGCGGTACTGCATCAGGTGATGATCGAGGAGCTTGCGCGTAATTTCGATTTTTCAGATGACGAGATTGAGGAAATGTCGGCTCGTCATCATCAAGGCATGCTTTAATTAATTTGGAACGCAGCCGCCGCCATCATAATTACATCCCGGTACAACACACGCGGCATCTTCAACATCTGTCACAACACGGTTTCCGGCGGCATCAATTTCAGCTAGTTGAAAAGTTATGCCGGTTGGTATCGGTTCTGAGGCAGCGCAGTCGTTAACTATTTCCACAAAGCTCACCAAAAGATCCATGCCACCTAATTCCGCAGGGTCTGCAGGCGGAGGGAAGGCGGCATCCAGTGCGTTTGTTATCGCGGCACTGCGGCCTGAATCCGTACAGGGCTCTGGGAATATACGAATATCGCGGGAGGCGAAATCTTCAAATCTTACCCACCAATTGCGGTCAAAATTCAGACACTTCGAAGCATGCCAGACCACATTCATCGGGTTACATCCGGCCAGCGGATTGGGGGCCATAGCAAAAGTACCGCCACCATAAATGTGCCAAAAGCTATCCAGAAATCCAACGAGACTGCTTTCAATCGTGGCAGATAGGGCATTATCCAGACTGTTGGCATAAATCCTGGTCGGCGGTTCGGTGCCATCAAATTCAGGCGGGACAACGCCGGTTGCAAGACCATAGTCAGAGAAACGCCCGGCCAAAGTGCCTGCTTCAATACGCATATCATTGAAACAAGAATATTCGAGAACGCTATCGGGCTTTATAATTATGCGTTGCGCGGCTTCCATTTCACGTTTCCCCTCAAGATAGGATCTATTGCGTAAAACTTCATAATATTCAACATCACAGGTTTCAGGGATTTCCTGCGCATTCGTTCCGGCAGCAGGAAGCAAACATAAAAATGTCACCATGCATAAAGCATAGTTTTTGAAAACCCGACTTTTCTTATTGCCGCTCAAGTTCAGCTGTCCTTAAACTAATTATATCAAATGGCTCTAATCTTATAAATGATAACACAGCTTTGTAAGGCGTGTACATTTTAGATAGGGCTATTATGATATGATTCATATTTTATTAAAATTTTATAAAAAATTTAATGAGTTATAAACGATTATTGCGTTAA